>JAZRRT010000066.1:0-11668 GCA_045650985.1 Acutalibacteraceae bacterium
AAACCGACCAGGTCGAAATCCTTGATCGGGTCACCGCTTTCAAGACCGTAGAGCAGTATATCATTCTTACGCATCTGCTCTTCCATATCTACCCACGGAGCAAAAACACGCTCGCACCACGCATCCTCACGGGCATTAACAAGCGAATAAAGTATTTTGATACCGAGATGCGACATACCTACCTCGTAAGTATCGGGGAAGCAGAAAGCATAACGTATATCAACCTTTGATGCATCTTTTTCAACGCTGTTCAGCTCGCCGCCCGTGTAGCGTCCGGGCTTCTGAACAAGCGGAAGTATTCTTTCAACTCTTTCGGAAAGCATAATTTCCTCCAAACAACACAATATTAGTGCCATTATATCGGATTATTGCTTTCTTTTCAAGAGCATCCACGATAAATAAACAGCCGCAAGAAGCAAAGTTACGTTATATCGGCTTCGGATAAGCACGTAAAAGCCCAATGCAGAGAGCGGCACAAGAAAGATTATGCCGAGAATGAAAACCGTTCTTTCCGCCTTTACCGTATTGAATTTTGAGATAAGCAGACAGTGCACGGCTCTGCCGCAATCAAGCGGCTCGACAGGCAGCAGATTGAAAACAGCAAGCGCAATATTGACCGCCGCAGGTTTGATCAAACCGTACGACTTGCTGAAAAGCATAACAGCGATAAGCACTGCCGCAGCAAACAGATTTGCCGCAGGCCCTGCAAGAGCAATTACAATCTCACGCCTGTAACTGCCGCACGGCAAACGGGTTATGCTCATACCGAAAGGAGCAAGAAAAATCTCGGACGGTCTCTCGCCGCACAACAGTATGCACAGCAGATGCCCCGACTCGTGAATCAACGCCGCACAGATTGCAAGCGCCGCCGTATCGGTTGCATCAAGCACAAGCGCAACACAAGCCGAAACAAAAAAGAAAAAGCTGATTTTTATGCGTATTTTACGGACGTTAAGCGTCATCAATCAGCCACTCCGGGTTACAGTATTTGCCGCCTACCGAAATTGAGAAGTGAAGATGCGGACCAGTTGAATAGCCCGTACTGCCGACTGTTGCAATAACCTCGCCTTTTCGGACTACCGCACCTTCGGGCGCAATTATCTCTTTGCAGTGAAGGTACAGTGTTTCGGTTTCGCCGCCGTGTGAAAGCAGAATATAATTACCTCTTATACTGTTACTCCCTATCTCCTCTACCCTGCCGTCAAACGCCGCCAAAATCGGTGTACCCTCAGGCGCGGCAATATCCGTGCCGTTGTGTATGCCGAATTTACCCGTTATCGGATGATAGCGATATCCGAAGCGGGACGTTATTCTGCCGTTTACGGGCACAACCATTTCAACCGTTGTATCAAGCGGAGCAAAACATACGTTACCTTCCGCCTGATAAAGCTCAACGTCTTCGCCGCCGGAAGGTGTACCGTCAGCGTTTACCTGCGGCTGAACAATCTCGGGAAAGAACACACCGCGTATACGATTAACAGTCTGACTCACGCTCATATCTGTCTGCATAATCAGATTAAACTCATCACGCAAAGCAGAAAAAGTCAACGGGGATATTTTGGACAGTGCAAAAACAAGCACAACTCCGACAACCGCAAGAGCAAGCTGAACAGATGAAAGCATAACCAACCAGTCGGTCTTTTTTTCTTTTTTGTTTTTGGACTTTTTTATCATGGCTGAATCCGAATATGTTTCATCAAAGCTCTGCAAAACCCCGCCTCCCAATATAAAAACTTGTCACTGAGTAAATAATTATGTAACCGTATCGACTAATATTACGGAAAGCTGTTGCAAATTTGTAAACTGATTATGAAAGATGTTGCGGTTAAAATCTGCTTATGTTAAAATGTAATTACATCATAAAAAGGATGGAGTAAAACGATGAAAAAGATAATAGTAGCAGACGATGAAGCCAGAATTCGCAGACTGGTATGCGACTTTCTTGCAAGCGAAGGATACGAGCCGCTCGAAGCCAACGACGGCGACATTGCACTTGAGCTTTTTGAAAAAAATCCCGATACCGCGGCAATCATACTCGACGTTATGATGCCTAACCTTGACGGTTGGGCTGCCTGCCGCAAAATACGACAGAAATCAAACGTACCCGTACTTATGCTGACCGCAAGAAGCGAAGAGTTTGACGAGCTTATGGGTTTTGAGGTTGGCGCAGACGATTACGTAACAAAGCCATTCAGCCCGAGCGTGCTTATGAAGCGTGTTGCCGCGCTCCTTCGCCGAACAGGAAACGAAGCCGAGCAAGCATCGGAAACGTTTACACTCGACGCGCTCACGATAGACGAATCAGCGCACGTTATTACGCTTAATAACACGGCACTTGAACTGACGCTGAAGGAATACAACATCCTGCTCAAGCTTCTCTCCTCTGTCGGCAGAGTTTTCTCGCGTGAACAGCTGCTCGACGATATATGGGGTTACGATTACGCAGGTGACGTACGCACGGTAGACAGCCACGTTGCACGTCTTCGCACAAAGCTCGGCGAATGGGGTAACGTTCATCTTAAAACCGTTTACGGAATCGGCTACAAAATCGAGGCTGACTGATTTATGAAATTTTTAAGAAAATTATTTCCGAAGCTGATGAGCCGCAAATATTCCGTGCGCACTCAGCTCTTCGGAATTGCGGCAACTTTTATTTGTCTGGGCAGTTTTGCAATACTTATAGCCAACTCACAGCTTATACCGCTTATATACACCGTGCGCCAGAGCCGCTATCTCCAGGATATAGGCGGTCAGGTTGAATCGATCATGTATAACAGCATCGACTTTTACGGTGATATGTCTGTTGTTGAAAACAGTAATAATATCGAGGTTGAAATACTGAACCGTTCGGGTCATTTGTTATACGATTCCGACGTCAGCCGTGTTATGCAGGGTTGGGAGGAAAACAAAGATTTCAACGTTTTTGACGTTTTGCGGACAAGAAACTTCAAAACAACGTCGCAAAAAGTTTTGCGTGACGGAACTTCTCTCGACAGACTTACGGACGTTGATACAGGTCTGCAATATATGAGATATTCGTTGACTTCAAAAAACGGTAACACCATCAAAATTTATGCGCAGATGAATTACCTTGAAAACGCAGCAAATGCAACAACACGCTACGTCAGTATAATTGCGATTGCTACGTTTGCGCTCATTATGCTTTCACTTTATTTTTACCTTTTCCATTTCACCAGACCGCTTGTTGAAATGAACAAAATAACACGAGCTATGGCAAAAATGGATTTTTCGCAGAAGTGTCCGCCGTACAACAACAACGAAATCGGCGAGCTCGGACAGAGCATAAACGTTCTCTCCGCATCGCTTGACAACACGTTGCGCGACCTTCAGGAAAAGAACGAGCGTCTTGAAGCTGACATTGAGCACGAAAGGCGTATTGAAAAAATGCGCAAGGAATTTGTTTCCAATGCTTCTCACGAGCTGAAGACACCTATTGCAATCATCCAGGGATACGCAGAGGGTCTCAAGCTCGGAATCCAGACCAACAAGGCGTCAAGTAACGAATACTGCGATATAATAATTGAAGAAACGCACAAAATGAATAAGCTTGTATGCGAAATGCTGGAGCTTTCAAAGTACGAATCTGGCACGTATCAGCTCGAGCCGCACACATTTGAGATAAAGAAATTTATCAACGACGGCATTGACACTTACGGTATTCTTGCGAAGGAAAGCGGAATCAGAATTGAAAAGGAAATACCTGACGGTCTTATCGGCTTCGGTGATACCGATAAGCTCGATATGGTAATACACAACTACGTTTCAAACGCACTTGCGCACGCTGACGGAGAAAAGCTGATTAAAATCACAGCTCAAGAGCATAAAGATTTTATCAGAATAAGCGTTTACAACACAGGCAACCACATTGCAGAATTTGAGCTTGACAGTATTTGGCAGAGCTTCTACCGCTCCGACAAAGCACATTCAAGAGCAGAAGGACGCTTCGGAATCGGTCTGTCTATCGTCAAGGCGATACAGGAGCTTCACGGTATGCCCTACTCGGTTGAAAACACCGACGGCGGCGTAACGTTCAGCTTCGACATAAAGAAAAACAAGGAAACTGATTATGGAACAGAAAATCAAAGCTAAAAAAGCAGTAAGGCTTATGCAGAAAATCGACTCTGAAACAATCGAGTGGCTTCAGGATAAAATGAAGGATTTTGACCTTCTTATGGCATATTACCGCTGTGCATTGATGGAAATTGAAACAAAATTCAAGGTGCTCAACGAGGAGTTTTCGCTTGAACACGACCGCAATCCCATAAGCTCAATAAAAACACGCATCAAATCATTTGACAGTATAACGGAAAAAGTTGAGCGAAAGGAACTGCCGTTTGACGTTGATTCTGTCGAAAAATATATCAACGACGTTGCGGGAATCAGAGTTATATGCACTTTTCCCGAGGACGTTTACCTGCTGGCAGAAGCACTGTTGAAGCAGGATGACATAATGCTGATAAGACGCAAGGATTACATTGCAGAGCCGAAGGAAAACGGTTACCGCAGTCTTCACCTCATCGTTGCAGTACCGATTTATCTGGCGCACGAAAAGCGGCTTATGAAGGTTGAGATTCAGCTTCGTACCCTTGCAATGGATTTCTGGGCAAGCCTTGAACATCAGCTCAGATACAAAAAAGATTTTGAGTTTACAAAAGAAATGGCAGATGAATTAAAGCTCTGTGCCGAGCAGAGTGCCGCACTTGACCTAAAAATGGAAGCACTGAGAAAACAAGTCAACAGCCAATAAAACAAACCGTCTTCCGTATGTCGAAAAGCCTTACAGACAACTTATTATGCCAACAAAAAAGACTTCATTTTACGGAAAATAACCAAACAAAAAACAGCAGTGAGTTTATTTTAACTCACTGCTGTTCAGTTTATGTTTTAATTATTTGCTTTTAACAGCATCAAAATCTTCAACAATTTCCTTTGAAGGTTTCTTGGATATGAGCGAAACGACCACAATAAAGATTGCTGAAACAATAAATGCAGGAAGAAGCTCATAAATACCGAATGAAGTAGCAATCGACTGAGGAATATTAATACTCTCGGAAATCTTAAGAAGCAACTGATTGAAGGCATCGTTACCGAGTTTATCATCAGACAACAGAGGAAGAATCTTATTTGCGGGATCGCTGAGGGGATTAAGAATGAGTTTCCAGAAGAATACCGTAATACCGCCGCTGAGCATACCGGCAACTGCGCCTGCAAAGTTGACTCTCTTCCAGAAAAGAGAGAAAATGAGAAGCGGACCGAATGTTGCGCCGAAACCTGCCCAGGCGAAGGATGTGATACCGAAAATAGTGCTATCCTGATCCCAAGCGATAATCATTGCAAAAATAGTGATAACGGACATCGCGATACGTGTTACCCACATAACCTGCTTGTCACTTGCATTCTTCTTGATGATGCCGTGGAAAATATTTTCAGCAATAGCAGAAGTTGAGATAAGAAGGTATGAATCGGATGAGCTGATAGCAGCAGCAAGAATACCTGCACAGGCAAGACCGGCAAGAATGGGCGGCAGGAATTTGATAGCCGAATCCATAAACACTGCTTCAGAAGCTGTACCGCTGAGATAGTTGATATCGTTAACACTACGTGCAGCGATACCGATAAAGAGAGCTGCACCCATAGCAATGAAGAGCCATACGCAAGCTACACGGCGTGAACGTGTAAGCTCTTTCTCAGAACGAATACCCATAAAGCGAAGGAGAACCTGAGGCATACCAAAATAGCCGAGACCCCAAGCCATAGCTGACGCGATAGAAAGGGGCTTGAATGCAGATTTTTCACCGAATTCGTTTACTATTTCCGTTGAGGGACTTGACGTAGCAAAGAGCGAGAGATAGCCGTCAAACTCTCTTGCATTCTCGATAACCGCATTAATGCCGCCTGCATGTTTTACGGAGAGAGCAAGAATAAGAACAAGTGTAACGACCATAACGATAGCCTGCATAAAATCGGATGCGCTTTCTGCAAGGAAACCACCGAGGAAAGTGTAAAGAAGCACGAAAACAGCCGCAATAATCATCATATGATGATACTCAAGCTCGAAAAGGTTTGCAAACAGCTTGCCGCAGGTTGCAAGGCACTGACCTACATAAACAGAGAAGAAGATAATTATAAAAAGAGAAGCAATAATAAGGATAACCTTCTTTTTCTCGTGGAAACGGTTTGAGAAGAAACCGGGAATAGTGATAGCATTCACACGCTCGCTGTAACGACGAAGACGCTTTGATACGATAAGCCAGTTAAAGTATGTACCGACGAAAAGGCCGATGGCTGTCCAACCTGCATCAGCAAGTCCCGTCCAATAAGCGAGACCGGGAAGACCCATAAGAAGCCAACCGGACATATCAGAAGCTTCAGCGCTGAAAGCAGCAACCCAAGGACCGAGAGAACGGCCACCAAGGAAATACTGATCCGCATTTTTGTTTGCGCGTTTTGCAAAGAATACACCGATAGCGACAACAGCAATCATATAAACTATCATTGCCACAAGGTGCTGAATATTTGCACTGGTCATATTTAATCTCCTTTCTCCACATCACTTTAACGCATTAAAGTGACGCAGAGGTAAAATATATGTTATTTTAGCACCTTATTCAGAAATATGCAACATTTTTCAAATATTTTTTAAAAATAAAAAGATGCCGATTTTAAATCGACATCTTTTTTTGTTAAGGCATATAAGGGTTATCGGAATATGAATAATTTTCGGGCATAATAAACGGCTTCACAAAATTGATTGTATAATCAACGCCCCACTGTCCTACCGAGCCGTGCCATTTATTTGAATGTGGCTCAATTGAGAGCATACCGTTATACCCTTTTATGTAGAGAAGAGCAAACACGGGACCCCACTTAACGTCATCAAGTCCTGCGGGCGGATCATCGTAATGCTCACCGTTAATATAGAGTGTGCCTTTGATATGGAAATGATAGAATCTGTCGCCCCATTTTTCCATTTCGCGAAGGTAGTCGCCGCCTCTGTTTATACAATGCGAAGTATCGTACTTGATACCGAGGTCGGGAAGTCTGCCGAGAACTACCGACCAGGCGTTATCCTCAACAACAAAGTTAGCCCAATCACAGTTGTAAACGGCAACTTTAACGTTGCGCTCTTTGCCGTACTCGATAAGCTTTGAAAGGTAGTCAACTGCAATATCGCAGTTTTCCATAAAGCTTTTTGTTTCTACTTCGTTACAGCCGCAGTTAAACACGGGACAACCAAGCTTTGAAGCAAGGTCGATACAATTTTTATCGTGCTGTAATGCTTCGGGTATAACGTTGCCGTCATCGTCAATTCTGTCCATACCCCAGCGTCCTATCGAGCCGACGCGGACACCGTATTTTTCGCAGCTTGCTTTGATTTCATCAGCCTGATCCAGAACCTGTGCACTGTCATAGTTATGGTTAACACAAAACTCGACCCAGCCGAGACCTTTTTCGCTGACAGCCTTAATACAGCCGTCAGACCAACCGTTGATAATACCGAGATGCATATAAGTTACCTCCGTTGAAAAACTTTTGCTTTATAGTCAGCACCGCACTCTCTTGCAGGAGAAAAGCAAAGTGCATAAATATCGTCAGCCGTACATTCAAAAGCAAATATCTCCCCCGCCCTGCCGTCAAGTGCGCTGAACTGCGAGGCTCTCGCAACAACGGGAAGCGACGGATTTGCCGAAGAAAGTATTTCTTTGCCTCTTTCGTTGCAGGCGAGAACACGGATATACGGTGGCAAACCGTTTGAATGCTCCGCCTTCAAGCCGAGAAACAGGCTCATAATAATTCTTCTGATTCTTGCCGTGGGATAGCGCTTTGTCTTTATGTTTTCAATAAGCTCGTTAACGCTGACCGAAGATCTTACCGCTTCAAAAATTCTGTTTTCAAGCCCCTCGGATATATCGGGAGCAAGCAGAATATCCTCTGCCGAAAGCCTGCGCAACGCACAGAGCACAGCGGTATCAAGCCGCGAATCATCGGCAAACTCCGACGGAAAGGCAACGGGAACGTGAGAAGAATAATCGCCGCCCGAAGCTATTATGCGGCGGATTGCGCTTGCAGAGGCAAATCCGTTGCCCGAAGGCGAAACCGAATTGTAACCGTCACCGATTCGCCCGACAGCATTAAACTCAAAATCAAGACCGAATTTTTTTGCCGCCGCAACATACTCAACCGCAAGTATGCTGTTTGGGTTTGCAAGGATATTGGCGGCATTTTCGCCCGCAATATCGCAAACAGCCCGCTCGCGTGCCGAAGCGTAAGAAACGGACAGCGGCAAAAGCTGTGCAAGTCGGCTTTCAAATTCCGCCGAATAAACCGTATCGGCAACAGCCTCAAGTCTTTGGACGTCATCACACTCACTGCCGAAAGAAAGCATATCCACACAGCCGAGTGCGCCCGCAAGGCTCACGGCACCTCTTGCAAACTTCTGCGCCGTACTCATTGCCCAAGGAAGAGGAAGCTCCACAACAAGGTCGGCTCCGCACTCAACAGCCGCTTTTGCACGGGTAAATTTATCAAAAATTGCCGCCTCGCCGCGCTGAACAAAATTGCCGCTCATTACCGCAACAATATGGGTTGCACCTGCCGTGCGTGTTTGCTCAAGCTGATACTTGTGCCCATAGTGAAAGGGATTGTATTCAGCTACAACAGCCGCAGTTTTCATAAATTCACCACCTTCAAAACAAAAAACAGGCAGACGAAGTGTCTGCCTATATATTATAACATTTGTCTGATTAATTCAATACCGTTTCCATTTCAAATTTAATATGCTCGATGATTCTTTTTTCAAGCCGCGAAATATAGCTTTGCGATATGCCGAGCATTTCCGCAACTTCCTTTTGCGTGTGCTCACGCTCACTTCCTATACCGAAACGCAGGCGCATTATCGTCTGCTCTCTGTCATTCAGCGTGCTGACAATGCTGAGCAGTGTGTTACGCTCATCCTCGTGCTCCAACCCCGTGTTCACACTATCCGCTTCACTGCCGAGAATATCAGAAAGCAAAAGCTCGTTGCCGTCCCAGTCAACGTTAAGCGGCTCATCAATCGACACCTCCGCCTTTGCGTTTGAGATTTTGCGAAGATACATAAGAATTTCATTTTCAATACACCTTGAAGCATAGGTTGCAAGCTTGATGTTACGCGAGGGACAAAACGTGTTGACAGCTTTTATCAGACCTATCGTGCCGATTGAAATCAGGTCTTCAATGCCGACGCCTGAGTTTTCAAATTTTCTTGCGATATACACAACAAGTCTTAAATTATGCACAATCAGCTTTTCTCTTGCAGATTCGTCACCGCCTTCAATGCGCAGCATCACCTCTTTTTCCTGTGCATTTGTCAGCGGTGCAGGCAGAGTTTCGGGGCCGTTTATGTAGTAAACGCTTTGTTTTTTCAGCCTTAGTTTTACACGAAGTATAAGTGCCTTCAGTCTTCTTATCACTGTCTCTTCCTCCCTGTATGTCATTTATATAAGCGGCATTGACAAGCACGTTTTTACCGCCTGTAAACGTTTCTTGCGGGCTTACGGCAACGGTTGCGCCTTCAATATCCATCTGTTTATCCGTTGTAACAACCGTCATTTTATCAACTCTGAAAGCGCACATCAGCGCACTTGAGCCGACAGTATCAAACACAATCAGGTGCATACCTTCGGGCAGATTACCGCTCAAAGGCTCAATAGCCGCACGAATATGGCTATCAGGCAACAGATTCAGCGCAAGGCTTTGCGAAATAATGTTCACGGGGGCGCCCGTAAACGAATCGCACAGCGTATTACCCGTATCGACTATGCCGTTTGTGTTTGCCGTTTTGCCGCAAAAGCCGATTTTTACGCGTACGTTTATCTCTTCACTGCTGCGCTTTGCCAGAAACCTGCCGAAAAGCTTGGCAACGATATAAACAAGTCCGCACACTCCCACAAGATGAATAAAGCCGACATCAACGTAAAACGAACCGTTTCGCAGGGTAACGGCCTGAGGCAAAAACAACATCCATAAAGCAACAAAAGCACCTGCACACAGCACGGTAGCGGCACAAAGCAAGAGATAACAGCGCAAAAAACGTCTTATTCCTTTCGCCCCGAACACAACAGCATTAACAGCCAAAAGAAAAACAATACGCCCGACAACGCTAAGCGCTATATGTACCTGAGGCAGAAAAATAACAAGAGAATATGCACCACCCATCATTGAGCCTATAAGCACGCGATAACTTTTCGGTTTTTCTTGTGACACGGCACAAACGGATTTTATCAGAAAAAAGCTTATTATTATGTTCAGCGCAACAAGCACGTCAACGTAAACAATCTGTTTCACACTCTCACCACCGCCTTCGTGATGTCAAGTGTAAACCCGAAGGAATGAAAAAGAAGTCGGAATAACGAAGAAAGAACAAATAATATTGCAGTCACAAAAAATGTATGATACAATCGATTCAACTAAAACGGAGGTAACATAAATGGACTTCAAAAAACTCGCCCTCACTCCCCCTATGGGTTGGAACAGTTGGGACTGTTACGGTGCGGCCGTAAACGAAGAACAGTTGCTTGCAAATGCAGACTATATGGCAGAGCATCTTAAAGATTACGGATGGGAATACGTAGTATGCGACATTCAATGGTCCGAGCCTACGGCGGAAAGCTTCTATTACCATTACTTTGCGCCGCTTTGCATGGACGAATACTCACGATTGATTCCTTCTGTTGAACGTTTCCCCTCTTCAGCTGGTGGAAAAGGCTTCAAACCCATTGCAGATTACATACATTCTCTCGGTCTGAAATTCGGCATTCATATTATGCGAGGCATTCCGAGGCAGGCGGCACACCAAAACACAAAAATCAAGTGTGACGCAGTTACGGCAAAAGACATTGCAAATCCGTCATCCATTTGCTCGTGGAACCCCGATATGTACGGTCTGTATCCCAACAAAAAAGGCTCACAGGAATACTACGATTCGATTTTTGAGTTGTACGCTTCGTGGGACGTAGACTACATCAAGTGCGACGATATTGCCAACACTGAAATATATCCCGACAACCCTTACTCGGCAAGAGAAGAAATTGAAATGATCCGCAAAGCAATTGACAAATGCGGTCGCGATATGGTGCTGAGCCTTTCTCCCGGCCCTGCACCGGTGTGGGAGCACGAGCATCTTGCCGCTCACGCAAATATGTGGAGAATGACGGGTGATTTCTGGGATGAATGGGATAAGCTTCACGCTATGTTTGAGCGTTGCTTTGCCTGGCAGGAATACGTTCAGCCCGGTGCCTGGCCGGATTGCGATATGCTTCCGCTCGGAAGAATACAGCTCACCGAAGAGTTACCCGAATACAGAAACCGTTATACGCGTTTTACACACGATGAGCAGATAACAATGATGACCCTCTGGGGTATATTCCGCTCACCGCTTATGATGGGCGGTGAAATGCGTGAAAACGACGAATTCACACTTTCTCTGCTTCAGAACAGAGAGCTTATTGATATGCTGAAAAATTCAAGCGGTGCAAGACAGTTCAGCCGTAAAGAAACAGACGGAAAATGCGAAATTATCTGGACATCCAACGGCTAAAACTGCAAATACGTTGCACTGTTCAACACAGACGATAAGACAAGAGAAATCGGTTTCGACATTACGGAT
>JAZRRT010000067.1:0-21357 GCA_045650985.1 Acutalibacteraceae bacterium
TGACTTTTGACTACAGGGGTATAATGCTGAATTATCTCGAGAGAGGTTTCGACCACCTCGGAGCTTTTTTCAACAACATCGGATTAAACGGCCTGGGACTCGAAAACATTTCTTTCGGCAACAAAGACTTTTCGTATCAGAGCCTTCTTAACCAATGCGGTCCGACTGCGCGCCACATCGTGCGCTACCTGAACAGCCTTGAAGGAATGAACACAACCGCTTGCATAAAGGTATTCGGCACACACTTCCTTTATACCGGCTGGGTAGGTGCAAGAAACATTTTCTGGCGCAAAAAGCTTCTGCCCAAGTTCGGCAGATACAAGTACTCTCTTTACTGCGACGTTGTGCCCAAGTGTATAATGGTTATCCTCATCGGCTGGCTGCCCGTATACAACATTGCCGACGTTGCAACACGCGTATGGGTTGCAAACCTTCTGTTCGCAACATACAACGTTTTCGGCTTTGCAAACAACCTTGAAATATGCACAAAGAGCATCAGCCCCAACCTTCAGGAAAGAATCTACGTACGAAGCTACCCCGTTAAGCTTTCGCACTTCTTCAACACAATCGTAGGCATTGTTATGCCCGTTGCAATCGGTATGCTTCGCAACGAGTGGGCTGACATAAACGTTTATCGCTACGTTATTCCGATAACGTTCATCATACTTGCTGCAATGACAATGATTTTCGCAGGCAGAATCAAAGAGAGAATACCTCAGCCGCCCGTTGAGAAAAAGGTTCATATCAAATTCTGGGACGGTATGTTTGGTGTTCTCAAGAACAAATATCTGCTTATCAAGAACGTTGTTGCGCTTATTGATGCACTCGGCAACGGTATGCTGCCGTTTGTCACCATTCTGTATCTGCACACGTTCCGACTCAGCGGTCTGCCGTACAGCCTTATCGTTATGCTGATTTCGTTCGCAGGCACTCCGCCGGATTTGCTGTCGCCATATTTCCTCAAGCGCTTCTCATACAAGCAGATTATGATATTCTATCAGCTTTCGCGTGCGTTGGGCAATGCCGCGATAGTTGCGGCAATCTGGTTCTGCGGTGATAATCTCACACTCTGCGGCACAATCTGTATTGTCGTGCTGTTCTTTATGGAGATGACAAAAACCGTGCCTACAACGGCAGGTCACGATATGGACGTTCGTATTGCCGACTATCAGATGTATATATCGGGTGAACGTCTTGAAAGCTTCGCAGGCGTTTTCGGCTGGTTCACAGGACCGATAACCTCCTTTATCGGTTTGCTGATTCCGCTTTTCCTGCTTCGCTACGGCTTCAACAGCAACTGGGAAGTTCTCTTTATCGATGCTACAAGACGAAATATTATCGCAATTCCGCTTATTGTTGACATCATCGGTTTCCTGCTGATGACGATACCGTATTTCTTCTGGGATTACGACAGCAAAAAGCAGAATATGGTTATGGACGTGCTCAAACGGCGCGCCGAAGTAACCGAAAAGAAAGCCGAAGAAGCCGGCGAAACGGTTTCCGGCGGATATCTGGGTTAACGGGGGTGACGGCATGAAGAAGAAAAACAAAAAAGATTCCTTACTTAACGCAGACATAGATAAAAACGCTCCGGCAGAAAACGAGGCGCTCAATATACCCGAAGACGAAATCTGGTCATATCAGATAGATGGTCTTGCCGCCCCGCACATCAATAAGCCGTATAAATTTTTCACGCTCAAAAAAATAATTTTCATTGTCACAATCGTTATAGCCGTCGGTCTCTCCTGTTATTTCAGTATTCTCGCGATAGCCAACGCAGACACCTTCACATACGAACAAAATGCTGACGGTACGTATTGCCTTACAAAATTCAGCAACACAGGCGAAATGACGGAGATTCACATTGACTACTTAACAACGGTAACCTACGACCAGATTGAGGGCAAGTATACTTCAACAACAGACACAAGCAAAAAAGTAACGGCTGTCAGAGAATACTCGCTCAACTGTGATAACAACATCAAGACAATCTATATCGGCGCAGATGTTACTGATATACGCAGTAATGCTTTCTACTCCTGCTGGGCACTTGAAAACATTGAGGTTGATGAAAACAATCCCAATTACTGCGACATAGACGGCGTGCTTTACAACAAGGATAAAACCGTACTGATTAACTACCCCTGCAACCACGACGAATATCTCAGAAAGAAATACGGATACGAAGAAGAAATGTTCCGCGAAAACGTAACGGAGCAGTACAGACGCGACATTCAGACCTACGTTGTGCCTTCAACCGTAACCACACTCGGCGAGCTCTGCTTCAGCTACGTAAACCTCAGAGATATTTATCTGCCCGAGGGACTCACGACAATGGAAACGCTCTGCGTTTTCAAGCTTCACGAGCCTAAGGATGAATGGGGCAACACGCCATCACTTGAAAACATCTACACCTACTGTCCTGCCGAAGGCACGGTAGTTTCCGACACTAAGTTCAACGGAACTGAAGTGCTCGGCACGATTTACAATTCACTGCCCGAAACGCTTATGTATATCGGCTCCGATGCGTTAAGCTACAATCAGGCTCTCACCTACGTTTACATTCCCGAAAGCGTAACAACCATCGGACACCACGCATTCTGGGACAACGTATACAAAGAGAAAAAGCAGCTTTGCGGACTGACACAAATCGACGTTGCACGAAGCGAAGAGGATTTTGAAGCCAACGTAGAAACGGGTGACAGCTGGAAGCCGCAATACGACTATATGCTGTTCAAGAAAAACGTTGACGTAGTTTACTCATCACAAAGAAAGCCGATACAAGCGGCAAAATAACAAAAAAGCGCCGTCAAAGGACAATCCCTTGACGGTGCTTTTACTTTTTGCAATTATCCTAAAAGCACATCCGAAACAAGCATCAGACAAAAGCCGATGAGCAGTGCATAGGTTGCGCCGCGCTGATTTCCGTGCGCATGAGTTTCGGGAATCATTTCGTCGCTGACAACATAAAGCATCGTTCCGCCTGCAAAGCTCAACGCAAACGGCAGAATTGCCGCAGAAAAGCTGACGGCAAAATAACCTATCAGCGTACCTGCAACCTCGATAAGGCCGGTTGCCGCTGCACAGAGAAATGTTTTTTTCGGGCTGATACCCGCCGCAAGCATAGGTGCGATTATAACCATACCCTCTGGTATATTCTGAAGCGCAATACCGCCAGCAATCAACAGACCCTGCGCCGTATCACCCGAGCCGAAGCCGACACCCGCCGCAATACCCTCGGGCAAATTATGTATTGCTATTGCAGTGACGAAAAGCAGAACTTTGCTGAGATTTGCATTATTGTGCTTTTCATCCTCAGGACCGACAAGCTTATGCAGATGAGGAACGAGCCTGTCAATCAGATTCAGACAAAGTGCACCGACAAAAATGCCCGCAACAGTGACAACGATGCCGTATTTGCCGCCCTGCTCAAGAGACGGCACAATAAGGCCGAGCACTGCGGCAGAGAGCATAACACCTGCGGCAAAGCCGAGCACAATATCCGAAAACTTATGAGAAATCTTTTTGAAAATAAATCCGATTATCGAACCGATAAGCGTTGCACCGCCTACTCCGAGCGCGGTCAACAATACCTCTTTCAAAAGCTCCGACCCCCGATCAACTGTTATTTTATACCATTATACCACTGTAAAAAGATTTTGAAAAGAGAAAAACCGATGCTGATGCATCGGCTTTTTTTACAGTGCCGTTTTACGCAGACCGTGCTTATCGCAGTAAGCGTAAACCGCAGTAGGCTTTTCATCGCAAAGCGCAAACCGCACAACGGGCTCATCACCTTCGGCAAGGCACTTGCGCTGACCGCCTCTGTCCGTCTGCATATAAAACCAAAGCACACCGTGTTTCTTCGACGACGGATAACCGTTTTCCTTAAAGCTTACGCACACCGTGCCGTCGCTGACGTCGACTTGCGGGGCACAACAGCCGTTTTCCTGCATCTGCGGATTAAGATGAGCCATCTCCTCACCACAACAAACGGGTGACACACCCGTGCCGTGGATAAGACCCACCAGGTTTCCGCACCTGCCGCAGAAATAAAATCTTGATTCGCACATAATAAAACGCCTCCTTGCGCCTTTAGTATGTGCAGATTTGCCGCTGTTTATTTAACAAAAGCATTGTCAGATTACAACCGTTTCACCACAGGAAAGATAATTCAGCCGCGACATATATTTTGTCATAAACTCAAACTGCTCCACACCCGTACAATGGCAGGTGTAGTAATCAGTGTTGAAAGAAGCAAGGTATTCGGAGCAATTTTTCAGCACGTCATCGGTTTCCAGCTTGGAATAATGGAAACCGCCCACAAGCGCGTCAGGCTCAAACCAGCCGACAATATCCATAACTCCCTTGTGCGAGCAACCGCTTATCAGCACACGTTTACCCTCTTCCTCAATCAGAAGATACTGCTCGTGAAGAAAATCATCAGGCGCAAAACCGCCGTCGGATTTTTTGTTGAGACCGAAAGAGCCGAGGTATCTCGGTCTTTCTTTTGAATTGCAGGAAAACAGATAAAAGCCGTCGCATATCTTATGCTCATCATCGGCAAAAAACAGCCGTTCGTTATCGCGGAGCGTTTTGTCAAGCCCGATATATTTTTCCGTGCCGTTATAGTAATCGCCGAAAGCATTACGGTTCGCATATACGGGAGCGGTTGCGTTGAGCGCAAGAAACTGCCCGAGTCCGCCGCCGTGGTCATAATGCCCGTGAGAGAGCACGGCAAAATCAACCTGCGCCAAATCAACACCAAGTGCCTTTGCATTGGAGGCAAACAAATCCGTCTGCCCCATATCAAATAGAATTTTTTTGCCGTTTGCTTCGATATAAAGGCTCAGCCCATGCTCCGCACAAACAGTTTCGTTTGCCGCGGTATTTTCAACCAGTGCGGTTATTTTCATTCCGTTTTCTCCCGATTCAAATTGGTTTCTTTGTATTTTTCTGCCTGAAGGTTGAACATATAGGCATATTTGCCATTCATTGCCATCAGCTCTTCGTGTGTACCGCTTTCGACAATCTGACCTTTTTCGAGCATATAAATAACGTCAGCCATAACGGTTGTTGAAAGACGGTGTGAGATAAATATAACCGTCTTATCCTTTGCCGCTCTCGACATAGATTCATTTAGGGAATATTCCGAAACAGGGTCAAGGTTGGCGCTCGGTTCGTCAAGAATTGCAAACGGGCAATCCTTATAGAAAGCTCTCGCAACTGCAACCTTCTGCGCCTCACCGCCCGAAAGCGAAACACCGTTATCATCAAATTCTCTAAGCAGAATTGACTCCGTACCGTCGGGCAATTCCTTTGTAAAATTGCTCTCTTTCAGCGCTGCAAGCACTTTTTCCCTGTCGGGGCAATCCTCCATGGCAACGTTTTCCGCAAGTGTTGCACCGAAAAGCGAAAAATCCTGAAAAACCGCAGCATAGTTTTCGTGATACGATTTGATATTCCAGTTTTTGATATTTTCGCCGTCAACCGTAATTTCACCTTGTGTCACGTCGTATAGACGGAGAATAAGGTTTGTAAGTGTTGTTTTGCCTGCACCGTTATAGCCGACAAGCGCAATTTTCTGATAAGGCTTGATTTCAAGGTTAATGTTTCTGAGTGCGGGCTTATCCGTGCCCGGATAAGTGAATGATACGTTTTCAAGCTTTATCACAGCAGGCTTTTCAAGCTTTCTTTCAAGCCCGCCATCCTTGATTTTCTCTTCTGCAGACATAAACTTCTTGAACTTTTCAACATAAAGACCGTTTTCGCGGAAGGTTACCGCAAACCAGGTTGTAAGCGCAAAAACACTTGAACTGACAACGGTAACACCGTTAAAGGTAGCAACGAAATCGCCCATACCGATTTCCTTTGTAACAATGGCCCTGTAACCCATATAGAGCGTTACGCCAAGACTGATAAGCAATGACAGCGGCAGACTGTCTTGAGAAAAGTAGAGTATCCATTGCTTGAAAAGAAAAGGAGAAATCGTCTTTAATCTGTCGAAAATGTTTGCCGTGTATCTGCGCTCAATCATCTCGCCTGCAGGATTAAGGCGAAGCTCTTTTGCATAATCCTGAAGATAAAACACACGGGAGAAGTACATATTTTTACGGTCAAGCGGTGTCATCGCTTGTTTTTTGCCGACGTTTACCTTTGCAATTATCCTGCCGACAGGCACCATTACGCCAACGCAAGCGAGCACAAACAGAAGGCTCACAGGATCAATCGAAGCAACAACCGCAGTGATTGTAAAAATAGAAAAGAAATTATTGAAAATATGGTGAGTGCAGCTGATTACGCTTTCCGCTCTGTCACTCATCGAATTCATCGCAAGAACAAAATCGTTATAAAACTCGGGGTCATCATAAGACTCGAAGTCCATCTTCGCCGCTTTTTCGTATATTGCCGTGTAAAGTTTGAGATGCAGTTTTTCCTTTTGCTTGGGGAAATATATCTCATAAAAAATCGTGTTATAGAGATTGCCGCAGATAATAAGCACAGCAAAAATCACAAACGCGATAAGTATGCGGTAGTAATCACTGCCCTGCTCGTAAACGTCGATTACATACTTGAGAAGCACAACGTTTGACAGCAGCCAAGGCAGATTCACCAGCATATCGGAAAATATGTAATGCACCAGAAGGAAGGGTGACTGCTTTATGATAAAGCGAAGCATAAACAGATAATTTATTATGCTGTGTGACTTTTCTCTCTGCTTTTTCTTATTCTTCATCCTCTGCATCCTCCTCTCTGTAACCTGAGGCCTGCAAGGTGAACATCTCGCAGTATTCGCCGCCGCGCTTCATAAGGTGCTCATGCGTACCCTGCTCAACAAGCTCACCGTTTGAAAAGACAAGTATGCAGTCACTTTGCGTTGCACTTGAAAGGCGGTGGGAAATATAAACTACCGTCTTGCCCTTCGTGCCTTCCATAAGATTGTCGTACATCTTCGATTCGGCAACGGGGTCGAGCGCTGACGAAGGCTCGTCAAGTATTGCAATATCAAAATTCTTTGCAAACATTCTTGCAATGCTCACCTTCTGGCTTTCGCCGCCTGAAAGAAGAGCACCCTCATCATCAAACTCTCTTGTAAGAAGATTATCGATGCCCTTAGGTAGAGTTTCAATTTTATTGTAAACTCCGCTTTGTCTGAGTGCCTTGCAGGCACGCTCCGCATTGCTTTTGTCAACTTCTTCTACAAGCACGTTTTCGGCAACCGTCATTGCAAACACCATATAATCCTGAAAAACGCTTGCGAAAAGCTCACGGTATTTCAGCAAATCATACTCTTTTATATTTACACCGTTGTAAAGTATTTCACCTTCACTCACATCATAAAGGCGCATCATCAGCTTTGAAAGTGTGGTTTTTCCTGCACCATTGTGACCTACGACAGCTATTCTGTCACCCTTATTTATTGTGAATGAAACGTTTTTGAGCGTATAACCTTTTTTCTCGTTATATCTGAAAGAAACGTTTCTGAATTCAAGGCTTTCAAACTCACCGGGTATCAGGCTGCCGTCTTTTACCTTTGGCTCATACGCAAGAAACTCGCGCATATTCTGCACCCACAGACAGTGTTTCTGCTGCATAGTAAAATAATAGGCAAGCTGATTGAGCTTGTTACGGCAGTTTGTAATTGCAGAAACAAGCACGGAAAAATCCGAGACAGAGATATTTTCTTTCACAAAAAGGCGGTAGCATCCGTAGCCCAAGCCGCCCGCAACGGGAATAACCTCACCGAAGAAATCGCTGAGAGACTCAAGTATCGCGATACGCCAGCCGTATTTTTTGATAACGCCTATGTTGTTGTCAATCGCCTGCACAAAACGCCTTTTGACAACCGTAAAAATGCTTGTTGTTTTGATTTCCTTTGCAAAATCTTTGAGAAGTACCGTTCTTTTTGTATAATCCTTCTGACGCTCAAAAGGTGTCATTTCCTTCTCGCGTGCAAATTCAACCTGATTACGCTTAACTCTGAAAATAATAACGATAAGCGGACAGAGAATAAACGCAATGAGAAACGGATCGAGACTGTAAAGATATGCGGCAAGAAAAATTATGCTTACCACACTGCCGAGTGTCCAGCCCGTACCCTCGATAATACGCTTGAAACCGCCCTTTTCAACAACCCACGTCGCTCTGTTATAGTTATCAAAAAAGTCCGGATCTTCGTAGCAGCCAAGCTCAACCTGCTGTGCTTTTTTGAATATAAGCTCGTTGAGATAGCTTTCACATTTAATCTCAAACTTTTCTCTGACCGGATGAAAGGCATAATAAGAAAAAAGGTCAATGGCAACCTTGCCGAAAATAATCAGACCTATTTTAACAGCAAACTCTTTGAAAGTACCGTTGCCCTCAATAATAGAAAGTGCCGTCTGCAAAAACATAACGTTAAACACGACGGAGTAATAAACGTTTTCGGCAATATACGCAAGATAGATTATGATAACCGACATAGGCGAGCACTTAAGACCGCATTTAATCATAAACCACGTGTTGCGAAAAACGTGCGCCTTCGCCTTGAAATCAACCGCGCCCCTCATCAGACCACCTCCTTACCGAAAATAAACATACATCAACAAATAACATACTAACAACAAATCCACGATAATACAAGACTTGTAATCAAATAATTTATGTGTTATAATGTCTATACAGAAAAAACGCACTGCTTGGCTGTTACCCGCAAGCAGTGCGTTTTTTATTCAAAATAGCCGTTGTATTTTATGCTCAGCTTACTGTCGGGAAAAAGATGAGCATACAAATCAACAAAGTAATCATCCGTCATACTCGCTATATAGTCGGCAACAATCTGCGTCGGCTCGGTTTCATCATAAGGAATTTCACGCGAATAGTGCACCTTGCCCAGAAAATCGATATGGTGGGAAAACACAGGTGAATCCTTCCTGACGCTGACAAGGTCATCCAGCAAACGCTCGTAGAGCTGAGCCATCATAGGTCTGACGGTCTCCTCAATCTTTTCCCTTACGCAATCATCCTTGTAGATATACAGGTAATTTTCGCTCTTTGCATTTTTCAACTCTGCAAAAATATCGCTGTCCATTTTGATATAAGGCTTTCCGTAGCTGTTTTCAACTATGCTTACGCTCAGGTTGTTGATGATTTCCGCATTTGTCCTGCCGAGTCTGCCGCCAAGGAATATATCATTTGCGGCAATTTTTGCTCTGTCCGCATCCTGCCTGTCTTTGCCGAGATAGGCAATTATATCGGAAATGCGCACCACGCAACCCTCAAGCGTACAAGGCACGAGAAGACGCACGTTGCTTTTATCAAGATAACACTGCTCAATCTGTTCGTCAAACTGCGCAAAACTGTCAAGCGTTCGCGGTCTGTACTCGCAAAGCTCCATCTCACCGTCGTGCGAAGCGATGCCGTTGAGGGTCTGCAAGGTTATGTTAAAAGGAAATATAACGTCGAGCACACGCACCGAATGGATATTGTGGCTGAAACGTCTGCCGCTGTATTTTTGCATCAGCTCGTCAAGATATTCCTCACCCGCATGGCCAAACGGAGTATGACCTATGTCGTGACCGAGCGCAATCGCTTCAATCAGCTCAAGATTAAGACCGAGCGCTCTGCCGATTGTGCGGGCAATACGGGAAACAAGCTGTACGTGAAGTGCGCGACGGGTTATATCATCATTTTTATAGAACGAGAAAACCTGCGTTTTGTCCGTATAACGGTTGTAATAGGGGCAGTGCATAATCTTGTCAATATCACGGATGAATGCAGGACGAAGAAGGTTGGGTATATCGTGATTCCCGTTACGGCGCAGAGCATTACAGTCGCTGAAGCCGAAGGGCGGCACCGTGCCGTTGAGCCTGTCGGACTTTATTCTGCACTCTGTATCGGGTGAAAGAGTATCGTATCTGAGCATAAAAACACCTCACGCTCATTATATCACAAACAGACAAAATTGCCAAACCTTGACATAAGAAAAGTCAAACTATATAATGTTACCATAATTTTACGAGGAGGCTTGTAAATAATGAAAAAAATCATAATCGTTCTTTTAACGGTGATTATGCTTTTCACCGCCGCCGTACCGGCGCTTGCGGCAGAAGATGAAGTAACGGAAAAAGGCACGATGTTCGATTACAGATTTGCGTGCTTCAGCGACGAAGAAGCCGAAGCAATCGCACAGGAAATTGCGCAGATGAGTTGGTACGAGCCGCTGTTTCTCGAGCCCGACATTGAATCGGTGGTTATCAGCGTTGACCTTCGCGCCTATCCTGAGCTGAGCAACCTCAACGTACTTGTCAAAGCATCCCGTGCAATCGTTGACCGCTCCGCCGAATTTCTCACCCACACAACCGCCAACGTTGAGCTTTTGAGCTACTCGCGCTTTGCAGGCGAGCTTTCACTTCACGTGCTGGCGCTTATGTTGGTCGACCGTGCTGTTGAGTTCGGCATTATCGAAGACCCGACAAGCCTTTACGAAACCTTTGAAATTGCGGATATGAACCTTGACGAAAGCCGCATATCACCCGAATTTATCAACGCTGCCGGCACGGTTGTAATGAACATACTCGGCATAATATTCTGATAAAAAACAACGGCAAGCTGATGCTTGCCGTTAATTTTTTATTTATCTTTTTTCTTCTCTTTTTTTGCTTTCTTTTCTTTGGGTTTACGGGGAGCCGTTGCCTTGTTGAGTATAACGGTAATAAGGACAATAATCGCCGTTACGATAAAGATTCCCAGCATACCCTTGCCCATAATCGGAAGAGAATCATTCAGGCCCTCTTTTGTAAACTGAATTTTTGTCTCGACAGAAGTTGCTTCAACAAGTGTTGTTGCTTCGCTCTCTGCAACGTCTGACTTACCCTCACCGGAGCTAAGTTCTGATACAGAAACTTCATTTTCTACCGCAACAGAAGTTGCTACTGTTTCTGACTCGTATTCTTTATTGTTATTCATACTGCTTAACCCCCTTAACCGATTATATCTTTTGCAAAGTTCAGAACAAGACCGCCTGCGATAGCAGATGCAACCTGACCGGAAACATTAACACCGATTGAGTGCATAAGAAGGAAGTTCTGAGGATCTTCCGCAAGACCCATCTTGTGAACAACACGTGCTGACATCGGGAAAGCGGAAATACCGGAAGCACCGATCATCGGGTTTATCTTGTTCTTTCTTGAGAAGATGTTCATAAACTTTGCGAGCATAATACCGCCGAAGGTATCGAAAACGAATGCAAGAAGACCAAGACCGAGGATGAGGAAGGTCTGAGGCTTGAGGAACTTGTCCGCAACCATCTGGGAAGATATTGTAATACCGAGGAAGATTGTGACAAGATTTGCCAGAACGTTCTGTGCAGTTTCGGAAAGTGAGTTGAGAACACCGCACTCGCGAATAAGGTTACCGAACATAAGGAAACCTACAAGAGCAACTGCACCGGGCGCAAAGAGACCTACGATAATTGTAACAACAATCGGGAAGAGAATCTTTGTAAGCTTGGAAACCTTCTTGCCCTGGTACTTCATACGGATTCTGCGCTCTTTCTTGGTTGTGCAGAGCTTGATGATGGGGGGCTGAACGATAGGAACAAGCGCCATATACGAATAAGCCGCAACCATAATGGCACCAAGATAATTTGATTCGAGCTCCTGAGCAACAACAATGGAAGTAGGACCGTCTGCCGCACCGATGATACCGACGGAAGCAGCGTCTCTGATCTCAAAGCCGAGGAGAGAAGACAGCATAATCGTAAAGAAAATACCGAACTGTGCCGCCGCACCGAAGAACATAAGCTTCGGATTTGTAAGAAGCGGCTCGAAATCAATCATCGCACCGATACCGATAAAAAGAATAAGCGGCATAAGCTCGTGAGCTTTTTCGCTGATACCGATGTCAAAAATATGTTGAACAACTTTAAACGCACCGCCTTCGGGGAGGTTAACGAGGATTGCGCCAAAGCCCATGGGCAGAAGCAACGTCGGCTCCATCTCCTTTTTGATTGCAAGGAAAATCAGCAAGCCGCCGATTATCCACATTGCAATCATCGGCAATGTAATGTCGTCAAAATACTGAAAAATAGCTTCCAATTTATGCACCCTTTCTTAAAGCAATATTCCTTGATATTGTATCACTTTCGCAACCTACTTGCAACAGTATATTGCAAAATTCCCTCTTTTCGTCATTATAATTCAAGCTCAAAACTTAATTTGACATTTTTTATGGAAAATGAACACGATATGTGTTATAGTATGCTCATACACCAAAAGGAGATAATGAATTTGAGCAACTCACTCACAAACAAAATAAAACGCGAACTTACGGAATACAAAATTCTGCTCAGGTCAATACCCGCAACGGTGGTCACGCTGTTTGTGGTCAGCGTTATAAGTATGAATCTGCTTGCAAACAAAACGCTCATTCAGCTTGACTGGATTGCCCTTGACGGCGGTATGCTGATATCGTGGCTTTCATTTATGTGTATGGACATTATCACGAAACATTTCGGCTCCAAGGCATCGACAAGCATATCCTTGCTTGCCGCCGCAATAAACCTGTTGACCTGCCTCATATTCTTCGCGGCAAGCATAATCCCCTCAAACGCGGATGATTACACCGCCTTCAATTCGATTTTCGGCGGCACCTGGTTTATTCTTCTTGGCAGCACCACGGCATTTCTCACTTCCGCCGTAATCAACAACACACTAAACCAGATAATAGGCAGATGCTTCAAAAAAAATCCCGACGGCAAAGCGGCATTTGCGGCAAGGACTTATATTTCAACTTTTATCGGTCAGTTTTTTGACAATTTCATTTTTTCAATAATCGTTTTCGTTGTGTGTGCCCCGATTTTCTGGGATGGTTTTCACTGGACGGTGCTTCAATGCGCAACGTGTGCGCTTACGGGCGCAGTTGCTGAGCTGATAATGGAAATCGCCTTTTCGCCCATCGGATACCGACTGACCAAAAAGTGGCGCAATGAATCTGTCGGTAAAGCTTATTTCGAATTTATCGGAAAGGGAAAGAAACAATGAAGGTATTGATAACAGGCTCATCACAGGGCATCGGCAAAGCAATCGCACAGCTTTTTCTTGACGAGGGTCACAGCGTTATCGGCATTGACAGACAGCCTGCAGGCATAACGCATCCGTCATACTCGCATTTTGAACAAGATATAAGAGACGATAAAACTCTGCCGCAGATTGACGGAGTTGAAATACTTATCAACAACGCAGGCACACAAAACGAGTATGACATTGACACAAACCTCAAAGCACTTATATCCGTAACCGAAAAATACGGAGTTCAGAAAAACATAAAATCAATTCTCAACATAGGCTCTGCAAGCGGACACACAGGCTCGGAATTTCCCGAATACTGCGCAAGCAAAGGCGGTGTTATAGCCTATACGAAAAACGTTGCAATGCGTGTTGCTCCCTACAAAGCAACCTGCAACAGCCTTGATCCGGGCGGAGTGCTCACACCGCTTAACGACTGCGTAATCAACGACCCCGTACTGTGGGAGCAGATTATGGCTGAAACCCCGCTCAAACGTTGGGCAACACCCGAAGAAATTGCACAGTGGGCATACTTCCTTACCGTGGCTAACAGCTTCTGCACAGGTCAGAGCATAATAGTAGACGGTGGCGAATCAATCAATCACAACTTTATATGGAAGGATTAAAAAAAGCCGCCCAAGGGCGGCTTTTTAATTTCAATCAGAGTGTTATTCTTACGGTTTTGATTTCCCACGGTCTGAAGGCGAGCTTTCCGCCGTCAATCTTTTCCGTAACGTTACCGAGTAAATCCGTCTGCGCGTCAACTGCGCCGACAAACGGTTTAAGAGTTGCCGTCACGGTATCATCGGAATAGTTGCACATACGCGCATAGATGTACCCGTTTTCGGGATAGAGCGAGGTAAGAATTACGGCAGGATTATCGCACTCAAGCTCTGCGGCAGTAAGCGAAGACATATCGCCGTCACCCGCTTTGATAACAGCAGCCTCCGGCTGATAAGCATAAGAGAGAGCTTTTGAGTGAAGCAGAGCATCACTCAACGACGAATCAAACGGAAGAATTGCAAACTCATCTTCAAATTCACCCTCAAGGATTCTTGTGCCGCACATATATTCGTTTGAATAAAGAAGCGGAATCAGCATACGGTTGCCCTGAACAGCAGAGCCCATACAGCCGCGGTTAAATACCGCCAGACCGTTTTTGCCGTCACGCAGACAAAGCCAGTAAATGCCGTGCATATAGGTCGTTGCGTCAAATGATTCCTCCGCAGACACTTCGGTATCCACAAGAATAAGGTCATCGGGATACCAATACTCCTCCGTCTTAAGCAACGCGCCGTTCCAATCGGATATTGAATACGGCAGGTCGCGCACCATTCTCCTGTCGCTGTCAAGGCAGGTGTTAAGTACCAGACAAAGCTTATCCTCGTGATGATGTCCGTTTCGAGTGAGAGGAACGGGTCTGCCCTGAGTAACGTCTGTTCTGCCAACGAGCTGACCGTTCATCTTGAACTTTGCGCGGCAGTCAATACGCTCGCTGCTGTCGGTAAGCCGCATTTCAAATGTATATCCGATTGTGCCTATCTTACCCGTCTGAACCGCAACTATGCTGTGCGGGTTTATTTCAACATTCCACTCGCCCTGAGAAGCACAATCCTCACCATCTGCCCACGCTGTAAAAAGAGCGCCCTGCGCATTGTCAAAAATCTTTCTGCCGTTCTTATCGGCAAGACAGACTATACCCTTTTCGTTGAGAGTCAAAATACAGAAGGGCGTTTTAAGCTCGCCCGTATCAGCATTCCACGAAAAAGCAGACTTTTCGCACAGCTCTGCTTCACGCAAAGAATACCTTTTGACTGTAAAGGGAGACAACTTTACTCGCACGCAAAGTCTGCCGGATTTATACTCGCTGTCAATCTTTGCTTCGCCGTCAAAAACGCTGTACGGTTTATCGCATTCAACCTCAATCCATTCATCAACTGCAAACGAATGAAGGTTTGTAACTAAAAGAGATTCGCCGTGCTTATCGGCAAACCTTTCGGCAACGGTACACATTGACTGCGCTTTTACCCCTTCCGAAAGCTCAATCGACTCGGGAATAAAACGACGCGAAAGGTCAAGCAGACCGCAGATTGTAACGTCGTGATGCTGTGCGGCAAGAGCATATTTCCACGCATCCTCACTCTGCGTTTCGAGTGATTCGCCGCCGAGCATTACGCTCAGAGCATTGAGCTTTTCTGCCTGCACCACACCGACCTCGCTTGCACGCACACCGTTGAAAATTTCATTGCCGCAGTAACCCCACGGCATCTGCACGTGAAAATCATTATCGGTTGTTTCAAGCACCTGCGTTGCCTCACCGTAAATATCCGGAATATCCTCAAGAAGAGCATATTCATAATTATCCTTGCTTTCAATATATTCCGTCAGCCTTTCAATCGGCTGACAGACATCGTCATAACGAGAAGCAAGAAGCGGCTTATACTTTTTGAAAATCTCTTCAAAATCCTCGAGGTCATAGCCTGCGTTGCCCTCTGACCAACGCGAAAGAATCCAGTTATCAAGGGTTGTGCAGTTATATCCTCTGCCCTGCTCGGGATAAGTGGGCACGGCGGGCACGGCTGTTTTGTCCTTGCCCGTCCAGAGTCCCCACGCGCAATCAAAATTCTTCGGATAGCCGTAGCCCATAACGTGCGAGCGCAGCATTGCCGCATCGTAACCGCATTGGCTGATAAGCTGCGGTGTCTGATTGTGCAGAGCAAACTCGGATATGCTGTAAACATTCGGCGTAACACCGAAATAATAAAGGTTTGTCCTGACAGCATAGGAAAGCTGACGTGCATTTGACTCCTCTGAAACAGTGAGCGCAAGCGGCTGACCGTAAGTTGTAGCGCCGAGACCGACTCTGCCCGGATATTTTTTGAGAAGGCGACCCACAGTTTCGACAATTTCGGGGTCACAGCGCGTATACTCATCAAACGTAAACGACTCGTAGTCGAGACCTATTTTCAGCTTCGGATATTTTTCAAGCCATCGCTCAATATCGCTGAGCCTTGGCTTGAGCCATTCGCCCCAAAGAACGTAACCACCGTGTTCATAAGTGAGAATATACAATTTGTCGTCCATAAGTAACTGCACCTCCGCCGTTTATGTGCTTATAATATCATTACTGTACTGCCTTGTCAATTTATGCTCGGACATAAACAAAACCGCTTTTGCTGAAAAGAGAATATATTTGGCATTTTGATTGACGAAAAAAGATAAATAATATACAATGATATACAATACATCAATTCAGGAGGTCAATCACACAATGAAGAAAAGATTTTTGCGCATCATTTCCGTTGTGCTGTGCTTCACTCTTTTGTTTACGGGTTCAATGCTCGGCTCAAACGCAGCGCAGACACAGGAAGAAAGTTCAGTAGGAACAGCAATTGAAAAAGGTTTTTACAACACGCTCAACGTTATTGTAGAAGAACTTGTAAAAACAATCTGCACAATTTACTTAGACCCAAACGATTGGGAGCATATCGACAACTATGACTCCGAAGAAATCGGTTTCCTGCCCGGCAGAGATACATACCGGACCGAAGCTGCACAAGACGCTGTATGGAAGCTCGGCTACGCAAAGAAGAGCATCGTACCCGATGACATTGACAGCGGCAAATACAACCTCGGCAGAGACCTTCTCAACAAATATGCCAAGGGCGTTTACGACGACCAGTGCATCCGTGTTTCGGCAATTGACGATAACAGCGGCGAAGGCATCATAATTCTCGGTGCTGTCGACTCACTCGGCGTTACGTCAACAGACACACGCGCAATGCGCAAAGCAATCCTTGAATACTGCGAGAGCAAAAACATCAAGGTTGCAAGCATCAACATCAGCGCAACTCACGCCCATTCCGCACTCGACACGCAGGGTGTCAGCACAGAATTCTTCACAAAGCTTCTCGCAGCATTCTGGATGAATCTTCTCGGTCTTGACATCACAATTCCCGGCCTTGAAACGGCAGAAGCATTCAAGCAGCACTTTGTTGACACTTCGATAGAAGCAATCAAGGAAGCAATCGACGGTATGGAAGAAGGCAACCTCTACTTCGCACCGATTGATATGAGCGAATTTTTCAAAGACAAGCGCGGACTTATCTCTAAAGAAGACCTTCCCGATACGGCAAGCTTCTGCTTTATCCCTGCTTCAGGCAACGCTCCCACATACATCAGCGATATAACCTGCCACGCAACATCCTTCAGTGCAAGCAACGAGCTTGTCGGCTCTGACTACATCTACTATATTGATAAATACATCAAAGAAACAAACGGCGGCAACTTCATTATGGTGCCCGGTGCAGTAGGTCAGGTATCCCGCGATATTGACGTTGATACAACTGGCATGACAGAGTACGAAGAAAAAGGTGCTGATGCAAAATACCTCGGCACAGAGCTCGGCAAGCTCATCATAGCCGCTGACTACGCAAACGAGCTTGAACCGATTATAAACGTAAAGCACAGAGAGCTTTTCATTACACCTGAAAACAGCATTCTCACACTTGCTTGTGAAATCGGACTTGTAAACAACAAAGTTTACTACACAGGCACAGGCTTTGGCAGAGAGTACTGCATGGCTACCGAAATGGGTTACCTTGAGTTTGGTAACGAAGTTGCTCTTGCACTCTTCCCCGCCGAGCTTTATCCCGAAGTATTCTGGGACGACGAAATCACAGACGGCACAAACTGGGACGGCACACAGTGGCCTTACGACAGCCTTGCAACCGCAGTTGAAGGCGTTGATACATACGCTGTCAGCCTTACAAACGATGCTATCGGCTACGTTCTTACCGACAACAACTTTGCATTTATGGGTCACATCATCGGTGAAGAAATTGCCGACGAAACTCTCTCAGTTGGTAAGCACACAGGCTCATACCTTGTAACGGAATATCTCGAGCTTATCGGCTCACTCAAATAATCACAACAAATCTTATTCTGTCGGGTGCTCTTTGCGAGCATCCGACATTTTTATTTTACAATTATTGTTTTGGTGCATCTGTCTGCTTGCCGACAAAGATAAAAACATAAAAACACAGGCGATACGGTATCCCCGTATCGCCTGTTGTGTGTAAAGTTATTGCGCTTTACTTGTTAATGTTTTTCGCGTTATATGTATTCAACTCCATTGATATATCAATGTTTTTCTTGCATAAGGCACAAAAATCCGTTTGCACAATTTTTGTAAAGTTATTATACTTTACCTCTTTTCTTGGTTTTGATTGTTGCCGCATAGGCGCGGTTGCCGAGTCCGAGGAAAGCAGAAAGAAAAAACAGAAGCTCTATGCAAAGTTTTTCCCATATCCAACCTCCGCAAAGTGCAATAAAAATCGTAATCAGATGGTTGATTGAAACACCGGTTGAGATAGTTGCCTTCACCTCTTCCTGATTGTCGGCAAGGTCCTGCACATAGATGTTGGAAGCCATTGAGGCAAGCGAAATAATTGAATCCAGCACGTAAGCTACACAGCAGATAACAAAGGCAACATTATGAGAAAAGATATGATGCGCAAAGCCGTAGAAGAAACAGACGATAACAAGAAGCAACGTATCCGCAACCATAACGGTTTTGTAACCTATGCGGTCTATTATTCTGCCGACAATCGGCGAAGCAACAAAACACAGGACAGCCGAAACGGCAAACAGAAAACTGATTTTCGCAGCATCCGCCCCGTAGAAACGGATAAGCACGTACGGGCCGAAGGTGAAAAACACCTGCTTACGTGCACCGTAAAACATTTCGAGCATATAGTATTTGGTATACTTCTTGTGAAAATAAAACCTGCGTTTTGTCGAATCCGTTTCGCTCTTGCCTGTAATGCCGAAAGAAAGCGCGGCACTTATAACGGCAAGCACGGCAGCAACGGCAAAGAAAATCTTATAAGTATCTGCTGTGCTTGCAAGGGCAGAAAAAGCCACGACTACCGCTATGTAGCCTACAAGCGTGCCTATCTGCGTTGCCGCATTCTGTGCGCCGAGGGCGGCTCCGCCGTGACCCGAGCGCGCATACTTGAGCGAAAGCGTATTTTTCATACCTATCTGGATATGCTCACCCATTGAATACATGGTAATTGAAAGAATTACAAGCACCTTGCCGGGCGGCAGAATTGCCATCATACCCATACCGGCAAGTAAAAATATCGCACCTGCCTTGTAAAGTGTTTCGGCAGAGAGCATATAAAAAAGTGCAAGTATCAGCACAAGCATAACACCCGGAATTTCGCGAAAAAACTCCGCGGCACCTCTGCCGGTTTCACCAAGGTTTACTATCTCTGAAAGATAGTTATCAAGCATACCCTTGTAAAGTCCGTATGACAGACCCGTTGCAAGGATTGAAAGCAGCAGAAACTTATAATTTTTCCCTTCAGAAAAGGTTTCTTTGAGGTTTGGTATCAGTCCCGATTTTTTCATTAAAAATGCGCTCCGTTTTAAACAAAATTCAACTGTAAATTTATCACAAAAACAACAAAAAAACAAGTCTGCCGCCAAACTCTTGCAACAAAAAAGCTCATCTTTCACAACAACAGAGTGAATGATGAGCTTTTACTGTTATTTCTTTCTCTTCTTTTTCTTGTCCGTCTTTTCAGCCGCTTCCTCGATAATTTTTGCGTCTTCCTCGTGAGGTGTCCAAAGTGTGTATATAACGGCAGACTCTCTTTCACCCGCAAAACGCTGACGGCTGACGGTAAGGAATTTGCCGTTAACCTCCGCAGTATACGGACGACGGCAATTATCCGCCGTTGAAATTACGAGAGCTCGCTCCTCTGACCACTTGTATTGGCCGTCAAGACTTATCATACTGCGCAGTGAAACCTTTTTCTCGGGCTGCACATAGCTGAGCGCCGTCACACCGTCACCTCTGACACAGAGGTTAGGCGACGTACCGCGCACGTTGAGCATATGAGGCAGACTCCACCTTGCGCCCATATCATCAGAATAAGAAATAAACAACTCTCCCTGTGAGGAGAAGATGCATATAAGGCGTCCGTTCTTGATTTTTGCACAGCTGACCTGAGCAACCGTACGTCCGCCGGGAATAGCAGGCACTGAACCGCACTTCGAGAAAGTTTTGCACCTGTCGGTACTTTTGTAGGCTACTGCCGCACCGTCGCACTCACCCATCCACAAAAACTCGTTATCAGAAAGCCTTACCGCGCCCTGAGTTATGCTGCACGGGGCTTTTCTTACCTCCTGCATCGAAGCATCCGTATAGGGAAGGAGCATATAATACGTGCCGCCCTGTTTCTCTTCGGCAGAAAGCTGAGAATAAAGCTGAGCATTGCGCTCAGTCAATGCCTTTGCCATTTCTTTTGAGATTCCCGAAGGGATATGCAGCTTTGAAGGGATTTTTGTGCGCCAGCTTATCAGCAACCCGTAAGGTGTTGCCGTAGCCGTGACGTTACCTATCTGCATAGGCGAATCAAACAGGAAGGTGCGATTTGACGCAGACATCTTTTGCGGATTATCGCAACGTGAAAGGCACAAAGAATAAACCGAAACCTCGTTGACAATACGGCTGCACGCAAACACAACAGCAACCTTACCGTCAGCCTGCAAGGCAACTGCAGGCGAGCCGCAACCGCCGGCAATGCTGAGACTTTTACGGCAAACGAAGCCCTGACCCTCAAGCTTAACCGATGCCGCTTTGTCAGATTCTGCAAAGCGACGCACAAAGGTTATAACCAGCGAGACAATAACGGGTATCATCGTGCTCGGTGCTTTGAGAGCCTTGATAAAATTCAATATCGTTTTGATTGCCTTTTTATCCATCAGCGCACCTCGGAAAACATATTCAATTACATAATATCATTTAATTATTAACATTTCAACAAAATATTTCAAACACGCAAAGGTCTTTAAAACTGCAATAAAGCTCGAAAGATGTCAGCTTGTTCGCCCCGAAGCTGTATGAAGATACCGCGAGAGGGCGAAAAACCGACAAATGAAAAAAGGCACTGCCCGCGAGGACAATGCCTTTTGAATGTTCTTACAGCTTTATTCGCAGTTTTGAGCTTATGCGTGCTCAGCGAAGTACTTGATTGTACGAACCATCTGGCTTGTGTAGCTGTTCTCGTTGTCGTACCAGGAAACAACCTGTACCTGATATGTGTCATCATCAATCTTAGCAACCATTGTCTGTGTTGCATCGAAGAGTGAGCCGTAACGCATACCGATAACGTCAGAGGAAACGATCTGCTCCTCGTTGTAACCGAAGGACTCGTTAGCAGCAGCCTTCATAGCACCGTTGATGCCGTCAACTGTGATGTCCTTACCCTTAACAACAGCAACAAGAAGAGTTGTTGAG
>JAZRRT010000068.1:0-21122 GCA_045650985.1 Acutalibacteraceae bacterium
TTCAAAATCAGAAACAACGCAATTGACAACATCTTCCTTAACGAAGCCTGCTCTTCGGGTTGCGGCTCTTTCCTGCAGACTTTTGCAAGCGCATGGGATTATGATATAGAAAGCTTCTCAAAGCTCGGCCTTTTTGCGGACAGACCCGTTGACCTGGGCTCAAGGTGTACCGTGGTTATGAATTCCTCCGTCAAGCAGGCTCAGAAAGACGGTGCGTCGATTGAAAATATCTCGGCAGGTCTTTCAATCAGCGTTGTCAAGAATGCGCTTTATAAGGTTATCAGAGCGGCAAATGCAGATGAACTCGGCAAAAACATTGTCGTGCAGGGCGGAACTTTCCTCAACGATGCTGTCTTACGTGCGTTTGAGCAGGAGATAGGCAGAAACGTTGTGCGCCCCGACATTTCGGGTCTTATGGGTGCTTACGGTGCGGCGCTTACGGCTGCCGCAAAGGCTCCCGAAAAGAGCACGATTATCAGCAGCGATGAGCTTAAAAACTTTGAGCATACGGTTAAGGCTGTTATGTGCGGAAAGTGCAGTAACAACTGCCGTCTGACCGTTAATACATTCAGCGGCGGCAGACGATTTATCGGCGGCAACCGTTGCAGCAGAGCGTTCTCCGACGATGTAAAGGAAGATACGCTCAATATGTTTGAGTACAAGCGTCAGATGCTTTCAAAATATGCCTCCGTCAGCGGTAAGCGCGAAACGGTCGGCTTGCCGATGGGGCTTAATATGTTTGAGCTTCTTCCGTTCTGGCATACTTTCTTCACCGAGCTCGGCTTCGGTGTTGCGCTTTCGGAAAATTCATCGCGTGAGCTTTACGTAAAGGGTCAGCACACCATTCCTTCAGATACGGTATGTTACCCTGCAAAGCTGCTTCACGGTCATATAGAATCGTTGCTCGATCAGGGCGTAAAGCATATCTTCTATCCGTGTATGACCTATAACATTGATGAAAAGCTTGGTGATAATAACTACAACTGTCCCGTTGTTGCGTACTATCCCGAGGTTATACGTTCAAACGTTGCAGGTCTTCAGGGTGTGAATTTTATCAGCGATTATCTCGGTCTTCACAGACCCAAGGATTTTGTGCCGAGAATCCACAAGATTCTTGTCAGAAATTTCGGCGATTTGCCGCTTGGCGACGTTCAGTCTGCTTCAGACAAGGCATTTGAAGAGTACAAGCAGTATATGAACAACATTCACGTTACGGGTCTGAAATTCCTCCACGAGGCAAAGAAAAAGGATATGCCCGTAATTATACTCTGCGGCAGACCGTATCACCTCGACTCTGAAATCAACCACGGTATCGATAACCTCATCTGCTCATGCGGTGCGGCTGTTATCACGGAGGATTCCGTCAGCCCGCTTGTTGAAAAATTCCCGACAAACGTGCTGGACCAGTGGACGTATCACTCACGCCTTTATGCCGCGGCAAAGTATGTTGCAGACAAGAAGGATGACGATATAAATATTGTTCAGCTTGTTTCGTTCGGTTGCGGTGTAGATGCCATAACAACGGATGAGATGCGTTCCATACTTGAGGACGGCAACCGTATTTACACACAGATTAAAATTGATGAAATTTCAAACCCCGGTGCGGTCAAGATAAGACTCAGAAGCTTGTTTGCCGCTACGGGAAGATAAGGGGAGGCGAGAAGAATGAATCCTGAAAACAGAGTAGAATTTACCAAGGATATGATGGATTATACCTTGCTTGCACCCAATATGGCGGATATCCATTTCTCTATCCTTCTTAACATTTTTGCCGAATACGGCTACAAGGTTGAGCTTCTCAAAAACGATGGCAGAGCCGTTGTTGATGAAGGACTCAAATATGTACATAACGACACGTGCTACCCTGCACTTCTCGTTATCGGTCAGCTTATTGATGCGCTCAACAGCGGTAAGTACGACGTTAATAAAACCGCACTTATGATTACGCAGTCCGGCGGCGGTTGTCGCGCATCAAACTATATTCACCTTCTTCGTAAAGCGCTTCGCAAAGCCGGCTATCCTCAGGTGCCTGTCATATCGCTTAATCTTTCGGGTCTTGAGAAAAACAGCGGCTTCAAAATAAGGGTGTCAATGGCGCTCAAGATGCTTTCTGCATTGATTTACGGTGACCTCATAATGCTCCTCAAAAATCAGGTTGAGCCTTATGAAGTAAAGAAAGGCGCTTCAAACGAGCTTACGCAGAGGTGGATTGACGATATAAGCGAGATGTTCCGCCACCGCAAAGGCTATTCGATGAAGGCAATGAGAAAGATTCTTCCCGAAATCACAAAAAGCTTTGCTGAAATTGAGGTTAAAAAAGAGCCAAAGGTCAAGGTTGGCGTTGTCGGTGAGATTTACGTTAAATATTCACCGCTTGCAAACAATCATCTTGAAGAATTTCTCTTCAGTCAGGGCTGTGAGGTAATGGTGCCCGGTCTTCTCGGTTTCTTCCTTTTCAAAACCGATAACAGACTTGAGGACGTCAAGCTTTACGGCGGCAAGAAAATAAAGAAGATTGCAATGCAGATTGCAATCTGGTACTTAACAAAGTTTGAAACGGAGCTTCGCAAGGCTGCCGCGGCATACGGCGATTTTTGCGTGCCCGAAACATACAGCCACATTAAAGAAAAATGCACCAAGATTATCGGCGCAGGCTGTAAGATGGGCGAAGGTTGGCTTCTTACCGCAGAGATGATGGAGCTTATCGAAAGCGGTTACGGAAATATCGTTTGCGCTCAGCCTTTCGGCTGTCTGCCCAATCACATTGTCGGCAAGGGTATGATAAGAAAGCTCAAGGAGCTTTATCCGGAATCAAACATTGTGCCGATTGACTATGACCCCGGCGCAACAAGGGTTAATCAGGAAAACAGAATCAAGCTTATGCTTGCCGTTGCACAGGAAAACCTTGAAAACTGATAACCAAAGACCTGCAGTATCGCTGCAGGTCTTTTTGTTGGAGTTACCTTGTCTTTGGCGGCGTCTGTTTTTGCTGTACTGTACGGACAAGGTCATCCGCTCCCCGTTTGTACGACACGGGCAAACGTATTTTTGATATGAAAAAAGACACCCTGCAAAATGCAGAGTGTCTGAATTCAACTATTTTGTTTTCTTTGCCGGCTCTATGATTTCTCCGGTATTCATATTTATCAACGGATAATAATCATATAGAGGATCCTCCGGAGAAATCCTTCTCATATTCTCTAAATCATATTTAGGTGGCCTATCATCAAGAACAAAAACTGTGTCTTCCGGATAGTTATCCAACTCTTCATCTATCGGAATATCGCCAATATTTATTTCCATTATTTTTTCTCCCATCTAAATTCAAAACCATATTTTTTGCTAAATTCTTCAAAAGTTTCTATCTCTATATCATTAAGATATGCTATTGGAGATATTCCATTTTGTGCTGCAATATCTCTGTATTTACTTCCAACATTTGCGTATATACTATTTATTGCTTTGTCTACAGCATCCGCTGATGTGAATTCAGCAGGCCATTTTTTAGGCGGTTTAATAACAAACGCACCTCGGCCCTCACAAGCTCGCATCTCCGTGATTTTATATTTCTTAGCAAAATATATATCGGCACCTGAAAATCCGCCACCATTTGGATGATTATGCGTGACGACACAGCCTTTCATTTTCTTGCGTTCTTCCGCCGTGAATTTGACCTCATCAGCGGTGCCTTTCTTCTTGAAAACAACATTGCCATCAGCATCGTAAACAATAGCTGTTTCATAGCGATTACCGGCAAGGATACGTTCATCTCTGTACAGCTTTTCTTTAGCTTTATCAGAGAACAAATCAGAACCTGTTTTTGCTTTCTGTGTATCTTTTGATGGAGATTTATCAGCTGTAGATTTTGACTTGGTTTCAGGCTTTCGCTTCGTTTCTTTCAGTATACCATTTTCACCCGAATTGTCAACATTTCGGCTGTAATCATTCAGCTTGTTATCCTCTGTCTCATATCCGTTGATATCCTCTAATTCGGGGTAGTATGTGCCAAGACCGTGGCGGCATCGAGGATGATACAATCCTTGTGCCATTGCTTCCGAAAGCAACATATAATCGCCATCAGCTTGCGTGCCGCCTGAATACACGTCATCAATCAGAACCTTACCTTCCCACGGCTTGCACAAGCTCGCAGGATGTAGTATGTCGGGAAATGATAACAAGCGTTTCACCGATTGCCTTACGAAACTCACCCTCACCGACCGTGTCTGCTCGCAAAAAAGCTGACCCCGTTGATAAACGAGGTCAGCTTTTATTTTATTCAGTTCTGCTTTTCTGCAGCGAGTTCTTCGAGGTACTCGTCGTACGTCATTTTCTTGTCTACGAATGCGCCGGGTGTGACGTCAATAAGTCTGTCGGCGATTGTCTGGATAAACTGATGGTCGTGTGAGGTGAAGATTACGCTTTCGCTGAACTTTGTAAGACCTTCGTTGAGCGATGCGATTGATTCAAGGTCGAGCTGGTTGGTAGGCTCATCGAGGAGGAGCACGTTTGCGCCGCTGAGCATCATCTTGCAAAGCATACAGCGCACACGTTCACCACCTGAAAGCACCTTTGCCTTCTTTGTGGCTTCTTCGCCCGAGAACATCATTCTGCCGAGCCAGCCTCTTACGTCAGTTTCGAAAACAAGGTCGGAATAGCGACGAATCCAGTCCGTAAGGCTGTCCTCAACACCGTCGAAGTAAGCGCTGTTATCACTCGGGAAATATGAACGGGAGGTTGTTACGCCCCATTTGATTGTGCCTTCGTCAGGCTCAATTTCTTCGGCAAGAATCTGAAGCAGGGTTGTTTTTGCAACAGTATCCGAGCCGATAAGCGCAACCTTCTCGCGCGGAAGAATTGTGAACGAAACGTTATCAAGCACCTTTTTGCCGTCAATCGTTTTGCTCAGGTTTGTAACGGTGAGCAGCTCGTTGCCGATTTCACGCTCGGGTTTGAACGCGACGAACGGGAAACGACGCGATGAAACGGGAATTTCTGCGACGTTGATATTGTCAAGCAGCTTTTTGCGGCTTGTTGCCTGCTTGGATTTTGAAGCGTTTGCGCTGAATCGTGCGATGAATTCCTGAAGTTCTTTAATTTTTGCTTCAGCCTTCTTGTTTTGCTCGCGGAGCTGGCGCTGAGCCATCTGCGTATATTCGTACCAGAAATCGTAGTTGCCTACGCTCATTGTAATTCTGCCGAAATCTATATCAACCGTGTGCGTGCATACCTTGTTGAGGAAGTGTCTGTCGTGCGATACGACGATAACCGTGCTGTGCAGGTCGATAAGGAATTCCTCGAGCCAATGAATTGCATCCACGTCAAGATGGTTGGTAGGCTCGTCCATAAGAAGAATATCGGGCTGTCCGAAAAGAGCCTGAGCGAGAAGCACCTTAACCTTGATGTCACCGGGCAGGTTTTTCATAAGTTCATAATGGTATTCGTTTGTAACGCCGAGACCGTTGAGAAGTATTTCTGCGTCGCTTTCGGCACTCCAGCCGTCCATTTCCGCAAAAACTTCCTCAAGCTCGCTGATTCTCATACCGTCTTCTTCCGTGAAATCTTCTTTTGAGTAAAGAGCTTCTTTCTCATCGATGATTTCGCAGAGCTTTTTGTTGCCGAGCAGCACTGTGCGGATAACGTCGCAATCGTCAAATGCGAAGTGGTCCTGCCTGAGGATTGAAAGACGCTCACCGGGGGTGATTACAACCTCGCCTTTGTTGGGCTCGATTTCACCGGAGAGAATTTTGAGGAATGTGGATTTGCCTGCGCCGTTAGCGCCGATAATGCCGTAGCAGTTGCCTCTTGTAAAGGTGAGGTCGGCGCCCTGAAAGAGGGTTCTGCCGCCGTACTGAAGTGTAACGTTAATTGCCTGAATCAATTTTTCTGTTTCCTTTCTTATTCAGCTTCCCAGAGCTTTATCATAATCTTTCCTGCTTTGTATATGTCGCCGCATCCGAGTGTAATTACAAGGTCGCCGCTTTCTGCATTGTCAACAACGTACTGCGCAACCTCTTCAAAGGTGTTGAACCATACGCTGCCCGAAATTTTTTCAGCGAGCTGTGAGGTGTAAACGCCGAGCGTGTTTACCTCTCGCGAGCCCATAATTTCGGTCATAACAACTTTGTCTGCAAGGCTGAGCACACGGGCGAAATCGTCCATCAACAAAGATGTGCGCGTGTAGGTGAAGGGCTGGTGAACCGCCCATACACGCTTGTACTGCATATCCTTGGCGGCTCTGAGCGTAACCTCAAGCTCCTTGGGATGGTGAGCATAGTCGTCTACAAGCGTAATTCCGTTAAATTCGCCTATCTTTTCAAATCTTCTGCCTGCACCGCCGAAACTTTCGATTGCACGGGCACATTCTTTTATGTCGATACCGCTGACGTATGCCGCCGCAACGGCAGAGAGCGCGTTGAGCACGTTGTGCTCACCGGGAACGGCAAGCTGTACCGTGCAGACATTTTCGCCATTGTGGCATATATCAAATCTGGCATAAGCGCCGCGTGTGTAGCTTATGTTTTCGGGATAAAAATCGCAATCTTCTGAATATCCGAAGGTTACTGTCTGCTTCTTGTCCGCATTTGCTACGGCTTTGAGCACTTCGGGGTCTGATGCGTTGATAACAAGCGTGCGGGTTGTGAGGTTGCAGAATTTTGTGAATGAAGCAATAAGGTTATCCATTGTCTTGAAATAATCCATATGGTCTTCATCAATATTGAGTATTACCGCAACGTCGGGAGAAAGGTCGAGAAATGTGTCGACAAACTCGCAGGCTTCGCAAATTATGTTTTCGGTTTTTCCTACTCTGCCGTTTGTGCCCGTCAGCGGAAGTCTGCCGCCGATTACTGCGCTCGGGTCCTTATCGGTTTTAATGAAGATATGCGTGAGCATTGATGTTACGGTTGTTTTGCCGTGCGTACCGCATACGCATACTGCATTGTTGTAAATTCTTGTAATTGCGCCGAAGAGCTTTGAACGCTCAAACGTGGGTATGCCCGATGCTTTTGCCGCGCACAGCTCAGGATTGTCGGGCAGAAGCGCAGCCGTATAGACAATCATCTCTGCGCCCTCTATGTTTTCTGCCTTCTGAGGCATTGCAACCGGAATGCCGAGTGCACGCACTCTTGCAAGGGTTTCGCTCTCGTTAACATCGGAGCCGCTTACCTCATAACCCTGCGCGTGAAGAATCTGGGCAAGGGGGCACATACCGCTGCCGCCGATACCGATAAAATGAACGCGCTTTATTTCTTTTAAAAGTCGGTCAATAGTTTTCAAAAACTGTCACCTCTCACTGTTTATCTGACTCACAACTTCTTATTATATCACATATTATGTCACAGAGCAATTTGTTTATATAATATTTTTTTTCGACAAAGCGGAGGCGGTTAAATGAAAAAATATCTTTTCGTCGGCGGTGATAAAAGGCAGAGCTATGCTGCACGATACATCGAAAGGGAAGGGGATTGCGCTGAATTTGCTTTCACTTATCCTCAACTGCATACCGCAGTAAAGGGTGCGGATTACGTTGTGTTGCCCTTGCCTGTCAGCCGTGACAAAATTCACGTAAGTTCGTTGCCGGATAAGGGGTTGATAACGCTTGAAGAGCTGCTTTTTGAGCTAAAAAGCGGTATGACAGTGTTTGCGGGTATGCCTGATAAGGAAATTCGAATAGCTATGGAGAGTAAAGGTGTAAAGCTTTACGATTACTATGAAATTGAGACGCTTTCGCTTCTCAATTCAATTTCTACCGCCGAAGGTGTGATTTATGAACTTATCGGCGGCAGCGAAATCAATTTGCACAGCTCTAAAACCCTTGTAACAGGCTACGGTAAGGCGGCTTCGGCACTTGCGGGAAGGTTGGTTGCGCTCGGCTCTGAGGTGACGGTTGCGGCACGCTCTGAACGGGACAGAACAGCGGCACTATGCGCATCGTGTAAAGCGATACCACTTTACGCTATTGAGGGTGTTGCAGAGCGTTTTGATTTCGTTGTGAACACCGTTCCTGCCACGGTAATTGATGAAAAAATCATATCGAAGCTTAAAAAAAGCTGTGTTATGGTCGAGATTGCATCATCGCCTTTCGGAATCGACTTTGATTCTGCCGAAAGGCACGGCATAAAGGTAATAAAAGCACCGTCGTTGCCCGGCAGGATTTCACCTGTCAGTGCAGGCGAGGCAATAGCAAAAACAATACAAAGCATAGTAGGAGGCAAGGTGACGGAAAATGGCTAAATCAGAAATCGGGTTTGCGCTTTGCGGCTCTTTCTGTACTTTTGACAGAACTATCGCTGTAATTCGGGAGCTTGTGGATTGCGGATATTCGGTTACACCGATTATGTCGCACACGGCTTATTCGACGGATACAAGGTTTGGTGAAGCCGCTAAGATAAATTCGCGTATTGAAAGTATATGTTCAAAGCGTATCATCCATACCGTTGACGGTGCGGAGCCGATAGGTCCGAAGAAAATGTTTGACGCGCTCGTTGTTGAACCCTGTACGGGCAACACGCTGGCGAAGCTTGCGTGCGGTATTACCGATACATCCGTTACAATGGCGTGCAAATCACACCTGCGCAACTCAAAGCCCGTTGTGCTTGCGGTCTCAACGAATGATGCCCTCGGAAATTCGGCAAAAAATATCGGTCAGCTTATGAATTACCGTAATATTTATTTCGTGCCGATGCGTCAGGATGATTTTGCGGCAAAACCTCGTTCTGTCGTTGCGGACTTTTCGCTGACGCAAAAGGCAATTGAAGCAGCGCTGTGCGGCGAACAGCTCCAACCTATATTTACACAGTGACACAAAAAAGAAAAAGGCTTGCGACGGCACATAACCGCGCAAGCCTTTGCGTATTAAATAATAATATTACTGTTCGTCCTCAAGACCGACAAGCCAGTTGATGCTGACGCCGAGAACTTTTGCAATTGCAACAAGCTCAAAATCCGTGACGTAACGAAGCTGACCTTCGAGTTTGGATAAACCTGAAGCGTTGAGGTCGATACCGTTTATCTGAAGCTGTGTAAGTAAATCCTTCTGTTTGAGACCGATTGCCTTGCGCTGCTGTTCAACTCTGGCGCCGATAATGTTTCTGTCACCAAGGGACTGCTTTCTCACTCTCATTGAATAATCCTCCTAAGCAAATGAAGTTTACAAGTGGTATATTTATTGCTTAAATTTTATTTCATATAGTTAATTTTTTTCTCAATTACGATTATATCACCGATGAAACAAAAGTCAATTAGTTTTGTCGGGAATTTTTTATACTGAAAATTATAAGTTTGAAGCGATACGGAACATTATATACCGACAGTATATATAATGAATAAATATTCTTGATTTCAAAAATTTGTTGTAATCCTCGCCGATTGTGTTATAATGTCTGTAATATACTTTTTTTGATGAATCGTATCGATTTATCTGCTGAAAGGTGGGCTTTTATGTCTTTTAAGCGAGATGGTGAGCGCGGCAGAAATCTTACCGCATTGATGGATTTCTACGAACTTACCATGGCAAAGGGTTATTTCAACAACGGATTCGAAGATACCGTTGCGGTTTTCGATATGTTCTTTCGCCGAGTGCCCGATAATGGCGGATTTGCAATTATGGCAGGCGTTCAGCAGCTTATCGAATATCTTGAATCCCTTGTGTTTACGGAAAAAGATATTGATATGCTCAGAAAAAAAGGGTTTGATGAGAATTTTCTTGAGTATCTCAAAAACTTTAAGTTTACCTGCGACGTATGGGCAGTGCCGGAGGGTACGCCGATATTCCCTGGTGAGCCGATTGTTACCGTAAGAGGTCCCGTTATTCAGGCACAGCTTATCGAAACGATGGTGCTTCTTTGTATCAACCACCAGAGCCTTATCGCGACCAAGGCAAACCGTATTGTCCGTGCGGCAGACGGCAGAGCAGTTATGGAATTCGGTTCACGCAGAGCGCAGGGCTTTGACGGTGCCATTTACGGCGCACGAGCCGCGTATATCGGCGGTTGTGTCGGCACGGCCTGTGCTATGAGCGAGCGAGATTTTGATATACCCTCTCTCGGCACAATGGCGCACAGCTGGGTTCAGATGTTTGATACGGAGCTTGAGGCTTTCTGCACCTATGCAAGAGAATACCCCGACAGCTGTACGCTTCTTATCGATACATACAACGTAACAAAAAGCGGTGTTCCCAACGCGATTGAAGCGTTCCGCCGTGAGGTATTGCCCCGCGGTTTCCGTCCGAAGGGTGTGCGAATCGACAGCGGCGATATAACTTACCTCTCGAAAAAGGTACGCAAGATGCTGGATGAGGCAGGGTTTGAAGACTGTGCAATCGTTGCATCCAACTCTCTGGATGAAAACATTATCCGCGATATGCTGATTCAGGGTGCGAAGGTTGATTCGTTCGGCGTTGGCGAAAGGCTTATAACAGCTTCGTCGGCACCCGTATTCGGCGGCGTATACAAGCTGGTTGCAATTGAGCGTGACGGCAGATATATCCCGAAGATAAAAATCAGCGAAAACGTTGAAAAAATCACGACGCCTTGTTTTAAGAATCTCTGGCGACTCTACGACAATTCAACGGGCAAGGCAATCGCCGACGTTATAACGCTCGACGGTGAAGTAATAGATGATTCACAGCCGTATGAGCTGTTTGATCCCGTCTATACGTGGAAACGCAAGACGGTTACAGACTACACGGCAAAGCCGCTTCGCGAAAAGCTGTTTGAGCATGGAAAATGTGTATACGAGTGCCCGGACCTCAAAACAACACAGCAGTTCTGCAAGGAGCAGGTTGCCACGCTGTGGGATGAGGTAACACGATTTGAAAATCCGCACAGATACTATGTTGACCTTTCTCAGGCTCTCTGGGATGAAAAAAATGAGCTTCTCAGCTCCAAAACAAAAAAATAAATCAAAGATTCAGGAGACTTCAGATTATGATTAATATTCCTCGTGCAGAATATCCCCGTCCGCAGTTTGTGCGCGAAAGCTACATCAACCTCAACGGTGAGTGGGATTTCGAATTTGATTTCGGTGTAAGCGGCAAGGCTCGCAAGATGTATGAGCCCGAGGCTGAGTTCACAAAGAAGATTACTGTTCCCTTCTGCCCCGAAAGCGAGCTTTCGGGCATAGGCTATAAAGACTTTATGAATGCTGTCTGGTACAGACGCAAGGTTGACCTGAAGAAGGGCGAGGGCAGAACGCTGCTCCATTTTGAAGCCTGCGATTACGAAACAACCGTATGGGTAAACGGTGTTGAATTTGAAAAGCACATCGGCGGCTACACAGGCTTTGTCATCGATATAACAAAGGCTGTAAACGACGGCGAAAACCTTATTGTTGTCAACGCTGTTGACCGTCTTCTTCCCGGCACACAGCCCAGAGGCAAGCAGAGCGAAGAGTATTTCTCTCACGGTTGCGATTACACAAGAACAACCGGTATCTGGCAGACAGTATGGATTGAGCAGGTTGCCGATACTTACATCTCTAATTCAAAAATCAGAACGGCAGACCTTTCGGGCATTATCAACTGCGATATTTATATAACAGGTGATATTTCCGATACGGAGATTCAGCTTACCGCTTACTACGATGGTGAAGAGGTAGGTACGGCTGTTGCTGACGTTATGTGCAACACCGTGAACGTTTCAATGGCTCTTAACGAAGCTCATCTCTGGGAAGTCGGTAACGGCAGACTTTACGACCTCAAGTATGAGCTTATCAAGGGTGGCGAAGTAATCGACACGGCAAAGGGCTACTTCGGTCTTCGCACAGTATCACTCAACAAAAACGCAATCTGCATAAACGGCAAGGTTGTATTCCAGCGCCTTGTTCTCGATCAGGGCTTCTATCCCGACGGTATCTATCCCGCCCCTACGGATGAGGCACTTGTAAAGGATATTGAGCTTTCTCTTGCCGCAGGTTTTAACGGCGCAAGACTTCACCAGAAGGTATTCGAGCAGCGCTTCCTTTACCATTGCGACAGACTCGGTTACATCGTCTGGGGCGAATACGGCAACTGGGGTACAAACCATACCGAGCCTTATTCACTCGGTCAGTTTGCACCGCAGTGGCTTGAGGAGATTGACCGCGATTACAGCCATCCTGCAATCGTCGGCTGGTGCCCCTTCAACGAGACCTGGGATATGAAAGGCAGACAGCAGTGTGATGACGTTCTCAAAAACATTTACCTTATCACCAAGGCTGCCGATAACACACGTCCTTGTATTGATACAAGCGGCAACTATCATGTTATGACCGATATTTACGATATTCACGAGTACGAGCAGGATGTTGAAAAGTTTACGGCTATGATGGCTGAAAACGACCTTGCAGCAGGCAAGGTTCACGAGCCGCATCCGCACCGCCAGAGTTACGGCGGTCAGCCCTATTTCGTCAGCGAATACGGCGGCACATGGTGGGCACCGGGTGAAGCCGGCTGGGGTTACGGACAGACTCCCAAGACAGAGGATGAGGCTGTTGAGCGTATCTGCGGTCTTACAAAGGCAATTCTCGAGTGTGACCAGTGCTGTGCATACTGCTATACCCAGCTCACCAACATTGAGCAGGAGCAGAACGGTATCTACTATTATGACCGTACAATGAAGTTCAGCGAGGAGAACTTTGAAAAAATCCGTGCAGCATTTGCAGGCCCCGCAGCAATCGAAAACTGACAGAATTTTAAAAGAGAGCCAAATTTGTTTTGGCTCTCTTTCTTTATGTAAGCAGAGGATTCCTCCGCTGCTTTTTCAGCTTATACGGTGCCGGTGATTGTAAGTGTGCTTACACCGGGTGTGGTTACCCATACGCCTGTTACAGGGTTCTGCGTGAAGGTTGCCGCGGGTACCGTGATAAGACCGGGAACGCTTGAAAAAGCACCGCTTGTTTCGTCATAGGTGTAGTTTGCGGGCGAAGTCCAGGTTTCGCCGTTGAAGGTTACGGTGAGGCTTGAAAGCGTCGGGTCAAACGTATCGGTTATTACCGCAAGGTCTTCTGCCGTTGCAGGCGTGTTACCTGTATTCTGAATTACGAAGGTGTAGGTGAGTGTGCCGTTTTCAGCTACGGGCACGGGGCTTATTGACTTGGTTACGGAAAGATCGGGTTCTGATACTGCCGTAACTGTTTCTTCTGCTGTAATGGGTGTGATTGAGTTACCGCTTACGGTTACTTCGTTGACGATCTCTGCGCCCGTTTCAAGCGGCGCAAAACGGTTTGTGCTTACCTCGTAAATGATGGTTGCATTGCCGTTTGCAGGTACGTTGATGCCGCTGAAAACAAGATTTGTGCCGTCGGCCGTTATGGTGGGGGCAGGCTGAAGGCTGCCGTTGACGTAAGTAGTTGACCGTGCCTGCGTTATAGGTGAGAGGAATAAGCGTAGTTGCATCAAAGGCGTATGCGCCGAGGTCATCCGTTACGGTGAGCCCGGTGTAGGGTGTTGCACCTGAATTTACAACGGATATGACATAGGTCAGGTTGCTGTCAGGGCCGTAGGTGTTGCTGACTGCCGTCTTTGTTGCGGAGAGAACTTCAAGTATCTCGCCGACAGCTATATTTGAGCTTATCACAGAGTCGTTATAAGCGAGCTGTGCCTGATTGGTGAACTGTGCCAAAACAAATCATATCCTGTATGGATTTGAGCTTTCGCTCTTTTCTATAATATGATAACTTGTCTGTTTTTGTGAGTTGAAAAGCCGTTTTTATTTGTCGCTTTGCTTGACTATTCACAGCCGATAAAATATAATAATTGTTTGGAATAATACTTTGTATTTTATGTTTGGAGGCGATACCGTGTTAAAGAAAACTCTTATTGCAAAAACGGATGCCGTGGCTGATAATTCTCAGATATTCAAGGGCGACGGTTGGCGCGTAACATACCTTACCTCCCGTCTTGTCCGCTTTGAAACAGGCTGTTTTACGGATTTGCCCAGCTCGGCTGTGTGGTTCAGACGCTTTGAAAGCGGCTTTATGAAGGTTGATGCAAAGGGAAAGAATATCACGGTTGAAACGGATGAAGCGGTTTTTACCGTAAAAAATCTTAAACCGTACAGTGTCCGTTTTAAGGACGGCGGTAATACCGAAGTTTTTTCAAAGCAGGAAAATCTTGAAGGTACCTGCCGTACACTTGATATGACAAACGGCAAGGCAAAACTTGGTGACGGTTTTATCACCCGCGGCGGCGCATACCTTTTTGATGACAGTAACTCGCTTCTCATTGATGAGGGCGGTCATTTTGTCAGACGCGAAGGCGACGGCAAGGACTGGTATATGTTTGCTTACGGTAAGAATTACCGCGAAACAATCAACGCTTTCTATACGATTTCATCGCGTGTGCCCCTGATTCCGAGGTTTGCTCTGGGCGTGTGGTGGAGCAGATATCACGCATATACACAGCAGGAATATCTTGACCTTATGGTGAGGTTTAAAAATGAAGGTATTCCGCTTACCGTTGCAACGGTTGATATGGACTGGCACTGGGTAAAAATCAAAGAGAAGTTCGGAATGAAATACAATGGCTGGACGGGTTATTCCTGGAATACAGACCTGTTCCCCGATTATAAGGGATTTCTTAAAGAACTTCACGATATGAACCTTTCCGTTACACTTAATCTTCATCCTGCGGACGGATTCCGCGAATTTGAGGATATGTATGAGGATATGGCGAAGGCTGCGGGGGTTGACCCGAAGAGCAAAAAGCCCGTTGAATTCAGTTGCTCAAACGACGATTTCTGGAATGCTTATTTTGATATTGCTCATAAGCCGTATGAGCGTGACGGTGTTGATTTCTGGTGGATTGACTGGCAGCAGGGCACAAAGAGTGACGCTCAGGGTCTTGACCCGCTCCTTGCGCTCAATCACTACCATTTTCTCGATAACGCCGAAAACGGCAAGTTGCCGCTGATTCTTTCACGTTACAGCGGTGCAGGCGCTCATCGTTATCCGCTCGGCTTCTCGGGCGATACGCTCATAACCTGGAAATCGCTCGGTTTTCAGCCTTACTTTACGGCAAACGCAACAAATGCGGCTTACACGTGGTGGAGCCACGACATTGGCGGACACATGTTCGGCACAAGAGATGATGAGCTGTATATACGTTGGCTTCAGTTTGGTGTTTTCTCTCCGATTATGCGCCTGCATTCAAGCAATATGCTTGCCCTGGGCAAAGAGCCGTGGAAATACAACGCAGACGTCTGCCGTGCGGCAAAATACTGGCTTAATCTCCGTCATAAACTGATTCCGTACATTTACACTATGGACCATCGTACGCACAGCGACGGTATTGCACTGTGCGAGCCTATGTACTACTCATACCCCGAGTGTGAGCAGGCATATCAGGTACCTAACCAGTATATGTTCGGTTCACAGCTTATGGTCTGCCCGATAACCGGCCCCAACGATAAAAAAATTCTTATGGGCAGTGTTGAGGCATGGATACCCGAGGGCAGATGGACGGATATATTTACACTCAAATCATACGTCGGTAACAAAAAAATTGAACTTTTCCGAGATACAGAAACTATTCCCGTGCTTGCAAAAGAGGGTGCGATAATTCCGATGTCGGCGGATGAGGGCAACACTTCATCAAACCCCGAGAGCTTTGAAATATGGGCGTTTTCGGGCAACGGCAGTTTTACGCTCAAGGAAGATGACGGAACGGTTAACTTTGCAGAGCACACAGCTTCAACACGATTTGAGATAAGCTATAAAGATTCAAAGCTTACTTTCACGGTCAACGCTGTTGAAGGTGATGCTTCAGTTGTTCCGAATAAGCGAAACTATACAGTCAGAGTGCGCGACCTTGTTGTTGACGGCAAGGAGCTTGTGCTTGAAATCAAGGATGCATCTGTCGGCGAAAGCCATACGGTCTGCCGAGAGGATGTACACCGTGTTACGGGTGAAACGGCAAACGAGAGGGCTGTGCGTATTTTCTCGCGCTGGCAGGGCTTCTCACTCAAAAAGGAAATTTGTTGCCGATTGCTCGGTGCTGACGGCGACATAATGGAAAAGCTGAAGCTCTTACCGCTTCCTCACTCTGTCAGGTCAGCAATTAACGAAGAATTGGAAAGTGAATAAAGCTATGAAAGAAAAGAAAAAAGAGAATAGCCGTATTAAGCTGCTTTGCAAGCTGTTTTTGTCGTTTGCAAAAATCGGCGTAATGACCTTCGGCGGCGGTCTTGCGATGCTTCCTATGCTCGAAAGAGAGCTTGTTGAAAGCAGAAAATGGGTTACTAACGAAGAAATACTTGACTATTATGCTGTCGGTCAGTGCACACCCGGCATTATAGCGGTGAATACGGCTACTTTTGTCGGATATAAGCAGTCAAAAGTGCTCGGTGCGATTTTTGCAACAGTGGGTGTTGTTTTTCCCTCTGTTGTGATAATTGCCGCTATTGCCGCTGTGCTTTCAAATTTTGCGGATATTCCTGCCGTGCAGCACGCTTTTGCAGGCATTCGAATTGCGGTCTGTGCGTTGATTACGGCTGCTGTTGTCAAACTTGCGAAAAGTAACGTCAAAAGCCTCGTGCAGATTATAATTGCGGTTATTGCTTTTGTTGTTATTGCGGTCTTCGGCGCAAGCCCCGTTGTCGTTGTTATCGGCTCTGCGGTTGCAGGTCTTGTGCTCGGCAAATTCGGGCTTATAGGCAAAAAGAAGGAGGGCAAAAAGAAATGACACAAATTCTTCTTACTCTCCTCACACTTTGTTTTGAGTTTTTCAAAACGGGTCTTCTTGCCGTAGGCGGCGGTCTTGCAACGCTGCCTTTCCTGACGGAAATGGCAAACAAATATCCCGACTGGTATACACACGCAGAGCTTGCCGATATGATTGCGGTTTCCGAATCAACCCCCGGTCCCATAGGCGTTAATATGGCTACTTACGTCGGCTTCCGCGTTATGGGCACTTACGGTATGGGTTGGAGCGTGCTCGGTTCGGTGCTTGCTACCGTTTCGCTTGTGCTTCCGTCACTTGTTATTGTTGTCATCATTGCAAAAATGATGAATAAATATATGGAAAACAGGTTTGTTCAGTGGGCATTCAGCGGACTGCGACCTGCCGTAACGGGTCTTATTGCTGCCGCGGGCTGGAGCGTTATCGAGCTTGCGCTGCTTGATCTGACGGATTTTAATATTATGCGTTTCTGGGAAGCAATCAACGTGCCTGCCGTCATAATATTTGCGGCAGTACTGTTCTTTGCGATGTTTAAGAAAACGAAAAAACTTCACCCGATAGTTTTTATCGGTGCGTGTGCCGTGCTCGGCATTGTGCTCAAACTTTAAATTGTAAGGCTGTCCTGCAAAGACAGCCTTTTTTGTTTGCAGTCAACAGATTTTTACAATTTTTTACACGGAGTTGCATCGTATTTTTGTTAATCATACTATTGGCAATTTATGCTGTATGGTATATAATACTTATTTGGATTTTAATAAAATTTAAGATACGGAGCATTAGAGTATGAGCAGAGAAATAAGAAATATTGCTATCATCGCTCACGTTGACCATGGCAAGACGACGCTTGTTGACGAACTTCTCAAGCAGAGCGGCACGTTCCGTGAGAACGAGCAGGTTGCTGACCGAGTTATGGACTCAAACGACCTTGAGCGAGAGAGAGGAATTACAATCCTCTCCAAAAACACATCCATTCACTATAAAAACACAAAGATTAATATTGTCGACACCCCCGGTCACGCTGATTTCGGCGGTGAGGTAGAGCGAATCCTTATGATGGTTGACGGCGTGCTTTTGCTTGTTGACGCATTTGAGGGCTGTATGCCGCAGACGAGATTCGTTCTCAAAAAGGCTCTCGGTCTCGGCAAGAAGGTACTTGTTGTTGTCAATAAGATTGACCGTCCGGGTGCAAGACCCGACGAGGTGCTTGACGAGGTGCTTGACCTGTTTATTGAGCTTGGTGCGGATGACGACCAGATTGAATTCCCCGTTGTTTACGCAAGTGGCCGTGACGGCTTTTCTTCTCTTGAGCCTGACGTGCGCGAGGGCGATATGCGTCCGCTTCTTGACGCAATCCTTGAAAATATAGACCCTCCCAAGGGTGATCCCGAAGCACCGCTTCAGATTCTCTTTTCATCACTTGAATATGACGATTACGTAGGCAGAATCGGTGTAGGCAGAGTTGAAAGAGGCAGAGTAAAAAGAAACCAGATGGTTACGCTTTGCAAAACTGACGGCTCACAGACTAATGAGCGCGTTACAAGACTCTATCAGTTTGAAGGACTCAAGCGTGTTGAGGTTGAAGATGCTCAGGCAGGCGATCTTATCTGCGTTTCGGGTATTCCCGACATCAATATCGGCGAAACAGCCTGTGCAACCGATTGCGTAGAGCCGCTTCCCTTTATCAAAATTGATGAGCCTACAATCTCGATGAATTTTATCGTCAATGACAGTCCCTTTGCCGGTCAGGACGGTAAGTTTGTCACTTCCCGTAACATCCGTGACAGACTTTTCAAAGAGGTTGAAACAAACGTAAGTATGCGTGTTGAGGAAACAGACTCAACCGATACGTTTAAGGTTTCAGGCAGAGGCGAGCTTCACCTTTCAATTCTTATTGAAACAATGCGCCGTCAGGGCTACGAGTTTCAGGTTTCCCGCCCGAAGGTAATTCTCAAGGAGATTGACGGCGTTGTGTATGAGCCTGTTGAACTTCTTATTGTTGAGGTGCCAGAGCAGTATGTAGGCGCAGTTATCGAAAAGCTCGGCTCACGCAAAGCAGAGCTTGAGAATATGGGTGTGCGTGACGGCGGATCCACTCATCTTGAGTTCAAGGTGCCTTCAAGAGGTCTTATCGGATACCGCTCCGAATTTCTTACGGACACAAACGGCAATGGTATTATGAATCAGCTTTTTCACGGCTATGAGCCTTATGCGGGCGATATTCAGACGCGTGAGCGCGGCTCAATCGTCGTTCACGAAACGGGCGAGTCAACAGGTTACGGTCTGTTTAACACGCAGGACAGAGGCAGACTCTTCATCGGCCCCGGCGTGCCCGTATATGAGGGTATGATTGTCGGCGAATGTGCAAAGAATGAGGACATTGTCTGTAACGTATGTAAGAAAAAGCAGCTTACAAATACTCGTGCGGCAGGCAGCGACGATGCACTTCGTCTTGTTCCTCCTTCAACACTCAGCCTTGAACAGTGTATGGAATTTATCAAGGATGATGAGCTGCTCGAAGTTACACCGAACTCACTCAGACTCCGCAAAACAATTCTTTCAAAAGAGCTTCGTCTCAAGAAACAGTTCAGAAGATAAAAGAAACAGCCACGCATTGTTGATGCGTGGCTGTTTTTTGATGGTGATTATAAATTGAAATACTTGTCGAACTCTGCCGGATGAGGAATAGCGGAGAGCTGACGGCATTCATCGCGCTTTGTCTTGATGAAGTTCTTGATAAGCTCTTCGGGGAATACGCCGCCTTCAGTGAGGTAAGCGTAGTCTGCCTCAAGTGCGTCGAGAGCTTCTTCGAGCGATGCGGGAAGGCCCTGAAGCTTTGCCTTCTCCTCTTCGGGAAGGTGGTAAAGGTTAACGTCATAGGGACCCCAACCGTTTGCGTGAGGATCAATCTTGTTCTTGATACCGTCGAGACCTGCCATAAGGATAGCTGCATAGCAGAAGTAGGGGTTGCAGGTTGCGTCGGGGTTACGAAGCTCGAAACGGCGCTTGTCCGGGCTCTTTGCATAAGCGGGGATACGGATAACGGCGCTGCGGTTTGAGGTTGCATAACCTACGGTTACGGGTGCTTCAAAGCCGGGAACAAGGCGCTTGAAGGAGTTTGTGCTGGGGTTGGTGATAGCACAGAGTGAGTGGATGTGCTTGAGAAGACCGCCCATAAAGTAGTGAGCTGTTTCACTGAGGTGTGAATAGCCGTTATCATCGGAGAATATGGGCTGACCGTCCTTGAAAAGAATCATATGCACGTGCATACCGCTGCCTGCCTCACCCCATACGGGTTTGGGCATAAATGTTGCGGCTTTGCCGTATTTGAGAGCGGTGTTGTGGATGATGTACTTAATCATCATTGTAGCGTCTGCCATGTGGACAACTTCGCCGAGCTGAGGCTCGATTTCGAACTGGCCTGATGCGGCAACCTCGGGATGATGGTAGTTGATTTCGATGCCTGCATCCTGCATGAGCATACACATTTCGCTTCTGCACTCATAGGAAATATCGAAGGGCTTTGCGATGTGGTAGTTCTTCTGCTTGGGAACAACAACACCGAGACCTTCTACGTCGGAGTTCCAGTAGGACTGCTGTGCATCAACGTCAACAGCAATCTGTCTGCCCTCAACGTTCCATGTAACGTTGTCAAACAGATAAAACTCAAACTCGGGCAGAATCTTCATTTCGTCAGCAACGCCGCTTGCCTTCATATAATCGACAGCAGCGTTGATGATGTTACGGGGATACTGAGCGAGAGGACGGTTTTCGGGGCTGTCGATAATCATTGCGTTACCTGTCATTGACAGTGTGGGGATTGAGCAGAAGGGATCGATAACCGCTGTGTCGGGATCGGGAATAAAGACCATATCGCTCTTTTCGACAACTGCGTAGCCGTAGTTGGAAGCATCGAAGCCGATGCCGCTTTTCATTGTGTCTTCTGAGAAATTCTGTGCAGGAATTGTAACGTGGCGGTACTGACCGTTGATATCAACCATTTTGAAGTCAACCATCTGGATACCGTTTTCTTCAATCATTGCAAGAATGTCTTTAACGCTCTTACTCATTGACGATACCTCTTTTACAAGTTTATTGGTGATTAAATAATACAATATCTTATCTGAAATGACAATAAGTAAAATAAATTTTTTTGCGAAAACCAAATGAAATTTTTGTGAATTTCTCCCGCTTGTTCATCCGGTATTTACAATGTATAAATGATTATGATATTATATTTTATAATTAAAGTGTTTTTATTAATACACAGGAGGTGAGGAGAATGGCAGGCGAAAGGATAAACTGCTTTTTACACAGCCGCAACAGAGATAAGCATCTGAATACGGTGACTTTTATAATGTTTATATTATTGGCGGTTGAAAAGGTGGCTTCCGGTGCATCAATGCGCCTTGACGGCGGCAAAACGTTTTTTGATTTCAGCTTTTCGCTCGGCGATGTGATACAGCTGCTT
>JAZRRT010000069.1:0-9514 GCA_045650985.1 Acutalibacteraceae bacterium
GATGCCGCGCTTGTCAGCAGCCTTGAGAGCCTTCTCTGCACCGACGTCAAATTTTTCCATGTTGCCGCCGACAACGATAAGTGCACACTCTGCAGCGCGCACGCCCTCAGCAATGCCGCCTGCAAAGTCGAACATACCGGGAGTGTCGAGAAGATTTATCTTGCAGCCGCCCCATTCGAGCGGAGCAACAGCAGTAGAAACGGACGCTGTGCGGCGCTTCTCTTCTGCGTCAAAGTCAAGTACTGTGTTACCGTCTGCAACACGGCCGAGACGGTCAGTTGCCTTGGCAATATAAAGCATGGCTTCGGCGAGAGTTGTCTTACCTCTGTCACCGTGGCCGGCAAGTGCAATGTTACGGATGTCTTTTGCGTTATACGCTTTCACTGTGGTTTCCTCCTTGCAGTCGGGCTTTATCGGGCGCCGGCTGATGTGTGTTAAAAATTATGCGATATCCGCTTAAAAAGCGAATACTATGGTGAATTATAACATAACCTTTCCCCGTTTTCAATATTTTTTTTAGAAATTGCACAAAAATTTTATATTTTCGGGATTCCTTTTTATCAATTTCTTTTTTTGCGATGTGGCGTGAAAACAATTGCCTTATTGCTCACAATGATATATAATAGATATGTTGTTATGTTTTGTATTCAAATCCACAATATAAAGCGAGTTGCTTAAAAAATGACAAAAACCGCGTTCAGAATAATATCCGCCGTGCTGGTGCTTGCCGTCGCCTGCGGTTCACTTTTCGGTTGCTCCAAAACGGTAAAAGATGCCGAATTGAGATGCCCTATGGCGAACGAGCCGACCTCCGTCGACCCGCAGACTGCCGACACCGGCGAAAGCCTGACGATTGCCGCAAACTGCTACGAAGGTCTTATGAAAACGGATGAAGACGGTAAAATTGTGCTTGCCGCGGCATCCTCCATGCAGGTTTCACCCGACGGACTTGTGTATAACTTCAAGCTCAAAGAAGAAAACAAGTGGCACATCAACTCAAACCATGAGGACGTTTTCGGCGAAGGCTACGAAACGGCAATAGACCTGCGCGTAACCGCACACGACTTTGTGTTCGGAATCCAGCGTGCCGTCAACCCCGAAACAAAATCACCTCAGGCGCACCGCCTGTTTATGATTAAAAACGCACAGAAAGTAAACAGCGGCGAGCTGCCCGTCAGCAGCCTCGGCGTTATTGCCGTTGACGACTACACGGTACAGATTCAGCTTGAATATGCAAGCTCCGAATTTATGCAGATTCTTGCCGAGCCGGTAACGGCACCGTGCAACCGTGCTTTTTTTGAAGCCACAAAAGGCCGTTACGGACTTAGCGCCGAATACGTGCTTTGCAACGGTCCGTTCTACCTTTCGCGTTGGTACAGCGAAGAAAACATTGTTCTCCGCACCAACCCCGACAACGAATCCGCACAGGCACCCGTCTATTCGCTTACATACGCATTCACGCAGGATGAGCAGGTTATATTAAACAACCTTATCGACCGCAAGTATGCCGCCGCCCCGCTTACCGCGGCACAGGTTGAGGAAGCCGAAAAAGAGGGCTGTACGGTATACGAAATTCAGAACAGTGTGTGGGGTCTTGTATTCAACTGTTCCGACGAGTTGATGATGTATCCCAAAATGCGCCTTGCGCTTACGATGTCAACAAACATCGGCACACTTCACTCAGACATAAAAAGTATGACGACAACGGCAACGGGAATAATACCGCCGTCGTGCACCGTTGACGGCACGTCATATTCCGAGCTTGCTCAGCCGCTCGGAATCCTCGCATACGACACCGCAACAGCCAAGCAGTACTATGACGAAGTAACACAGGGCAAAGGATGCAGTTTCACCGTGCTCTGCACAGCCGACGAAGAAGCCGCCATACGCAAGGTCATACAAAACTGGCAACAGCTTTTCGGCATTATGTTGACTGCAGGCGTTGAGGTTGTTGAGCCTGACGAACTTGAAAAGCGTGTAAAATCAGGCAACTACCAATGCGCGCTTGCACCCATAACAACCAACGCGCAAACAGCCGTTGAGTTCCTCTGTTCATTCCGCGGCGGCGCAAATATCTGCCGCTTCTCTTCAACAAATTTTGATACGCTGCTCGATCAGCTTCTTACCGCAACCTCAACACAAAGCATTATCGAAGGTTGCACGGCAGCACAGACATACCTTATCCGCAACGGCGTTATCTGCCCGCTTTATTACACAAGCAAATACGTTGCAACCGCCCCGAAAATAACGGGAGTCAGTTTTCTTCACTCGGGCAACGTAATGCAGATGACCCGCGCAGAACAGCTGAAATAAAATCAAAAGGAAAAAACCAATGAATGCAAAAAGAAAAGCACTTATATCGGCAAGCTGGTTGCTTGTTGCCGTGTGTATGGCAATAATATTTGCCCTGTCGCATCAGCCCGCTTCCCAATCAAGCGAATTGAGTACAAGCGTTATGGGGCTGTTTGCAAAGATATTCACCCGTCTGACGGAAGTCATCGGGCACGATGCGTTCCGCTCAATTGCACATGCACTCGAATACTGCGGACTCGGTGTTCTGCTTTTCAACGCACTTTACCACACGGCAAAGAAACCGCTTATCCTGCCCGCCTTTTTTATCGCCGTATTCTACGCGCTGACGGATGAGATTCATCAGCTTTTTATCGACGGCAGAGCCTTTCAGTTTACCGATATACTGATTGATGCCGCAGGCGGCGCAACAGGAGTCGCGGCAGGATACGTTATATATAAGGTTATTATTAAAATAACAACGCAACACAGAGGTAGAAAACTTGAAAAAGAATGACGAATTTGAGCTTCTGATAACAGGAATGACCGCAGAGGGAAGCGGAGTAGGTCACAAGGACGGTATGGCTGTTTTTGTAAGCAACACCGCCGTCGGCGATACCGTGCTTGCCCACGCAATCAAGGTCAAAAAAAGCTATGCCGTTGCAAAAGCGATGAGCATAATATCGCCCTCACCTGACAGAACAGAGGCAGACTGCCCCGTATTCAACCGTTGCGGCGGCTGTGTTTACCGCCACATAAACTACGAGGCAGAGCTGAAAATAAAGCAGCAGAAGGTTTCCGACGCTTTCAGACGAATCGGCGGTCTCGACGTAAACCTTCGCCCGATTATCGGCAGTGACTGCACGGATTACTACCGCAACAAAGCCCAGCTTCCCGTCGGCAAAGAAAACGGCAACGCAAAGCTCGGCTTTTACTCATTCCGCAGCCACAACATAACAGATTGTAATGCCTGCCGACTTCAGCCGAAAAGATTTTCGGATATTGCCGACGTGCTCCGCGGATTTATCAACAAAAACAATATATCCGTATACGACGAAACATCGCACAGCGGTCTTGTGCGTCACCTTTACATACGCGCCTCAGAGGAATGCAAAGAAATTTCCGTCTGCATCGTTATCAACGGCAGCTCTCTGCCTTGTGCCGAAGAATTATGGCAAAGCCTTGTGCCGCTCGGTGTAACGGGACTGAGCCTGAACATCAACAAAGAGGACACCAACGTTGTGCTCGGTGAAAAGATGAAGACACTTTTCGGCAAGGCGGAAATTACGGACACACTGCTCGGCACGCAGTTTGAAATTTCACCGCTTTCATTCTATCAGGTAAACCGAGCCCAAACGGAAAAGCTTTATTCCGTTGCGGCGGAATATGCCGCCCTTACGCCCGACACCGTGCTTCTCGATATGTACTGCGGCGTCGGCACAATCGGTCTGACAATGGCTAAAAAAGTCAAAGAGCTTATCGGCGTTGAAATCGTCGCGCCCGCAATAGAAAACGCAAAGAAAAACGCCGCGCTCAACTCAATCACAAACGCGCGCTTCATCTGTGCCGATGCGTCTCAGGCGGCGCAACAGCTCAAAGATGAGGGCATCAGACCCGACGTAATAATTCTCGACCCGCCGCGGAAAGGCTGTGACGAAGCGCTGATAAAAACAGTTGCCGAAATGTCGCCCGAGCGTGTTGTTTACGTATCGTGTGACCCTGCAACGCTCGCAAGAGATTGCGCCGTGTTCGCAACCCTCGGCTACACCGTTGAGGAAGCCGACGGCTCAAACTTCATCACCCCCGTCGATATGTTTCCGCGCACCGCCCATGTCGAAACGGTTGCGCTTTTGTCCCAACAAACAGACCGTTCACCGTCCGCACAAAGCTCGGCAACGTCCGGTCAAATACCGACTTTGAAGTAAACTCAATAGCGTAAACCCAAATATAAAACCCCTTCGCACCGAATCTGCTCGGATGCGAAGGGGTTTTGTGCAATTTAATCGGGGTTTATTTTTTGCTTTCAACAAACTCGGCAAGCTTGCCGACAGCAAGACAGCTTCTGAAATCATCCGCGGTGAGTCTTACGCCAAACTCGTTAAAAATATCATCACCCAGACAGATAAGGTCAAAAGACGACATGCCCAGATCGGTTCTGATATTTGTCTGTTCGGTTATTTCGTCATCGGGCTCAACATAGTTGAGAAGCAGATCAACAATTTTTTCAAACATCTTTAGCTTTATCCTCTCTTATTTTGTCAAGAATTTCTCCGACTTTCATATCAGGATTTTCCATACCGAGAATGAGTGTGTCGTGAATCTTATCGTAAAAATGAAGAAGTTCTTCGCCGGGATTGTTGCAGATTCTGTACTCAAAATTAAAATCAAGACCGCTATCGTTGCTTCTGTGCATTACCGTAAGATAAAGCGGCTGAACGGAAGCATCGTTATTGTACCAGAAACCGCGGCTTGAATTTTTCATTTCTTCGCCGTAGTACGGCATCGGAAAATACGGATGATATGAAAATGTTATGCACTCATAAGTATAACGCATCGAGCACTTCATTGCAAGATGTCTGTGAATAACTGCTTCCATCGGGCTGATATTTGAATGTGCAAAAATCTCGTTCTGCGCTTTTTCAATAACCCTTACACCCTCTTTGAAGGTCATTTCGGGCTCGACAATGTTTCGCATCGAGAAGAAATGCATTCTTACTCCGCCTGACTTTTTGTCAAGCAGAGTTGCTCTTCTGTTAATCATCAGCTTGTAGGATATATCCTTCTCATCGTTGTTGAATGAAGAAAGCGCGCTTCTCATACCCATCATAAGCACACAGGGAACGGAAAGCGAATGCTCCTCGCACATCTTCATAAGCTTTGCGGAAGTTTCTGCATCAAGGCTGAACTTAAGCGTTCTTGATTCGGGATTGTCGCCGTCGAGAACCTTTGCCTTGCGGAGATTGGGCTTTTTGGACTGAATCCTCTGCTCAATAAGTCTGCTGGGGCGCACATAATCCGTGTAAATCGGCTCACTTGTGTCCTTGATTGTGCTTTTCCAGAACGCTATATCCTGCTTATGCTGTTCGGAACTCTTGTATTCAAGCTCCTTCTTAACCATATCGAGATAGCTGCGCATCGGCTTGGGATAAGGTGTGCCGTGCTTTTTATGCAGATAAATTGCAATTATATCACCAAGGAAAACCTTTGACGAATAGCCGTCGAAGGCAAGGTGATGCAACTTCATATAAATGCCATTGTAGTTGTTTTCAAGGTGTATGATGCGGATTTCGTTTACAGGCTTGTGGAACATATCGATAAGGGAATGTGAGCGCTGCTTGAGAAACTCGTGAGCATCGTCCCACGCCATATTTGACAAATCCTCTTCGATAACTTCAATTTCGTGCTTGTCCGCAAGATACTGAACAACTTTTTTTCTGATGAAGCCCGTCTTTGCAAAACGAAGGCGGATACAATCGCATCTGTCCATCGCCTCATAAACGGCCTCTTTCATCAATTCGGTATCAAACTCACCCTGCCAGTAGTAACCCGTAACTATGTTGAGTACGGGAGCGTCGGTGCTGTGGTGTTCGGAGAGATAATACATAAGATGCTGCGCCGGTATAACAGGATAAGCTTCTTTTTTTGTACCGTCCGGCAGTTTTATAATCTGCATTTTTACAACTCCTTTTTTGTTCGCCGTATCAGCGATATGACACGCTCTTACGCTTTATTTTACCCGTAGTTGTTTTGGGGAAGGGAGTTTCTCTGATTCGAAGGTGTGCTATCTCACGCTCGGTACGCTCACCCTTGTTTGCCTGAGCAACCTTCTCTTCAAGGTAAGATTTTATGTCTTCAATGCCTGCCGCAGCAGCATAATCGGCATCGGGGAAAACCTCTGCAACGATTCTGTCGTCTTCTGCGCAAACAACAATTTCTTTGATAACCTTTTCGTCAACAAACTTCTTTTCAAGCTCTTCGGGAGAAATGTTTTCACCGTTGGAAAGAATAATGAGATTCTTAATTCTGCCGGTTACGTAGAGATGGGTTTCATCGTCGCTGAATCTGCCGAGGTCACCTGTTTTAAGGTATCCGTCCTCGGTAAAGACAGCCGCAGTTTCCTCAGGCTTTTTGTAGTAGCCGAGCATTACGGACTTACCCTTAACCTGAATTTCACCGTCAACAATACGAACGTCACAAATGCTCTTGATAAGCTTTCCGCTTGAATCCTTGTTTACGTCGGTGAAATCTGCCGTTGTGATTTTCGGGCTTGTTTCGGTCATACCGTAGCCCTGACGCAGCATAATTCCGTACTTCTCATATTCGGCAACAAGGCCGGGGCCGAGGTATGCGCCGCCGACACCGATCCAACGGATATTTTTGCCGAAAACCTTCTCGGCAACCTCGCGGTGTCTCATTTCGGGGAATCTCTTGTGGAGAATGTTTACCTTGCGTATAAGAGCCTCACAAATCATGGGAACAAGACGCATCGTAGTAGGCTGGAAGGTTGCAAGGTTTCTGCCGATATTCGCAATATCGCCGTTAAGGCAAACGGTAAGTCCGTCAAGAAGCGGCTTGAAATAGTCGCAGGAGAAGCAGAAAATGTGATGCATCGGCAAAACAGAAAGATAAACGTCGTCGCTGTCAAGCTCGAGCTCGGGATAAGTTACGTTTGCAATAAGATTTTCGGAAGAAAGCATAACGCCTTTTCTGACACCCGTTGTGCCCGAAGTATATATGATTGCCGCGCACTCTTCAGGCTTAAGCTCAACCTCTGAAAGAGCAGCATACTCGGAATCCGAGCTGAAGCGGTCGTAAATATCAGCAAACCAATCCTCATCGCCCATATTTACGCACACCTTAAGCCTTGAATATCTTTCTTTTATCTGCTTTGCGCTTTCTGCATAGTCATCTTCATAGAAAAGAGCCTCTACGTCACCATCCTCAAACAGCTCAACTGCCTCGTCAACCGTCATATTGGGCGCAAAAGGAAGGAAAACGTTGCCGCTGATGAGCGTGCCCGTAATTGCCGTAATGTATTCGTAAGAGGTTTTTCCGATAACTGCAATGTGCATTCTGTCCGGACATACAGAGCGTATATATCTGCACAGAGCAAGGCTGTTTTCACGCAGCACGGTGAAACTTTTCTCGATAATCTGCTCACCCTTGAGATACTTTATAAAAGCCTTGTCCGAATAAAGACGTGCGCTGTTATCAAGCAAATCCCTTACTGTGTGAATATTTGCATAAAGTTCTTTAATCTGGTTGATTTTATCCATATCCTGATTATACTCCTCAAATACTGTAATAAAAGAATCCTAAAGCACTCGTATTTTGTTAATTTAACATACCATAGTTAAAAACAAGTAAACTTCCGCATTACGACATTTAATCAAATATTTCCGCTTTTTATACCATAACAGCTTTACTTCTCGTTGCACAAAAAATCGCCTTCACACATAGAAAGGTGCAAAAGCGGCTGCCGCCAATCCTGTGTATCCTGGCTCATACTGACGCTTGCGGCTGATGCAGACGCCGCGGATGCTGTCATAAAAGTCGGAGAAAATCGGTTATTTGAAGCCATTGAAAAAGCTTCTTCGCCACTGACTATAACGTGGTCTGCCACACGGACGTTGATATGGCTGAGAGCGTTTACAATCAACTTTGTCGCCTCAACGTCATTGCGTGAAGGCGAAGCAAATCCATCGGGATGGTTGTGAGCGAGAATTATGCTGTCAGCATTGTTCTGAAGTGCAAGTTGTGCAATTTTGCGCACGTCAACCTGTGCCAGCTTGAGTGACCCCTCTGAAACAAAAACGAAATTATTTATCCTGCCCTGAGTATCAAGACAAACTATGCCCACACGCTCGCTTCTGAGTCCGTAAAAACGCGGTACAAGGAACGCCTTTGCATCGTCAGGCGTAAAAACTGTTTTGGTTTTATCCGCTTTGTCTGCAGAATATCTGCGAAAAAGCTGAGGCACCATCGTAATGAGCGTTGCCGCTGAATCACCTACACCGTCAACTGATATAAGGTCGTCATACCCTGCTTCGAGCACTGCCGAAAGTGAGCCGAAACGCTCAATCAAACGATGTGCAACAGGGTTTGTGTCACCGCGCTTGTTGGTGTAAAACAAGAGCAACTCCAGAATCTCGTGGTCTGCAAAACCGTCAAGCCCGTTTGAGTTGTACCTTTCGCGCACTCTTTCCCTGTGGCCGGCGTGAAGCGACGTCTTTTTTTCAGTTTTGTCGGTCTTAGCAGGCATCCGAAACCTCCGTCAAATACAAATCTCAAATTCAGCCATAACAAGCCATAACAATTGTTATAAATAATATCACATACACTCTCAAAAGACAAGTGTTGCAAAAAAATTGTCAACAGCAGAAAAAATGCCGCCTCAAGCATAGATCAGATTGCAATCTCGCACCATATTGTGGCTTTATATTCAACCGAGCGCAAGATGTGCCTAAACACAAAAAAAGGTTGACACAAGCACGGTTTCTGTTATATAATAGCACCTTGTAAGGTCTAAAGTGGGGTATAATGCCAGTGTACTTTTCACCGCTTTGGTCGTAAATCACACCTTGAATGGAGGTTATGCACAATGAAAAGGACTTATCAGCCCAAGAAGCGTCATCGCAAGATGGAGCACGGCTTCCGCAAGAGAATGGCGGACAGAAACGGCCGTAAGGTTCTCGCCCGCCGCAGAGCAAAGGGCAGAAAGCAGCTCTCTTACTGATTCGGGTAAGAGCTCACAAGGCGAACGGTTATGGCTTCAACTATTACATCTTTAAATCGTAACATCGACTTCCGCCGCGCATACAGCCGCGGCAAGGTCTATTCAAATCCTGCACTGGTTACTTACGTAGCAAAAACCCGTGCGGGAATTTGTCGTGTCGGAATTACAACAAGTAAGAAGATCGGCAACGCAGTTGAACGCAACCGCTCCCGCAGAGTGATAAGGGCGGCGTTCCGCACCGTACTGCCTGAGGCAGAGGGCAGCTGGGACATCGTTTTTGTCGCAAGAAGCAAAACAAAATACCTCAAAAGCACTCAGCTTGAAACCATCATTTTCAATCACTTGAAGCAGGCGGGTGTTATACACTGATGAAAAAAGTGCTGTTGCGGTTAATACGCTTTTACCGCGAAAAAATTTCGCCGCATACGCCGCCGGTGTGTCGTTACTATCCTACCTGCTGCGAATACGCGATGCAGGCATTGGAGATAC
>JAZRRT010000070.1:0-7372 GCA_045650985.1 Acutalibacteraceae bacterium
CTTCTGCGTCCGGGCGGTATTTCACTCGAACAGCTTGAAACTGTGCTCGGTGATGTTGAGGTTGATCGCGCTGTGCTTGCAGAGCTTGAGCCGGGTCAGAAAGCAGCTTCTCCCGGAATGAAATATAAGCATTATTCGCCCAAAGCAAGGGTAATAATAATCAAGGGCAGTTTTGATAATTACAGGCGATTTGTAATGGGCAAAAAAGGCTGTGCCGCACTTTGCTTTGACGGTGAGGGAGATAAGCTGGATATTCCGTTTATCGAAATCGGAAGAGAACACGACAGCGTTGCGCAGGCTCATCTTATTTTCGATGCACTTCGCAAGCTTGATGAAATGGGTGTGCAGACAGCTTACGCTCGTTGTCCTGATACCGACGGTGTAGGTCTTGCGGTAATTAACCGCTTGCTCAGGGCTGCGGCATTTACCGTGCTCGACGTTGACGGTGCCGTGCTTATCGGTCTTACGGGCGCAACGGGCTCGGGAAAATCAACAGTGGCGAAAATGATATGTGAAAAGTTCGGCTTTGCGCATATTGATTGCGATAAGATTGCAAGAGAAATAACCGCTGACGGCTCGCCTGTGTTGAGTCAGCTTGCGCAGGCTTTCGGCGATGATATAATCCGCGATGACGGAAGCCTTGACAGGGCACTTCTTGCTTCGCGTGCCTTTGCTTCCGAAGAGACTACAAGGCTGCTCAACGGTATAACTCATCCTATAATCACATCAAAAGCGCTTACAAAGGCAAAAGACTTTACACTTGAAGGCAAAACGGCTGTATTACTGGATGCGGCGGCTATTTTTGAAAGCAAAATTGACAAGCTTTGCAGCTTTACAGCAGTAGTCAGCGCTCCTGAAGAGGTGCGAAGGACCAGAATTATCGCTCGCGATTCCATAACTGCGGAAAAAGCGGAAGAAAGAATGAAAGCCCAGCTTTCAAACAGCGAATATGAGTTGAATGCAGACGTAATAATCAGAAACTGTCTGCCGTACAATATTGAAGCAGAGATACAAAAACTAATTGAAAAATACGAGGAGAAAAAACAATGAGCAAAAATGAAGAACTCAGGGAAAAACTCTTTTATTCGGTCAAACACGGATGCAAAATAATCGACGATGCAGAGCTTGCTGCCGTTGACGGTTTTGCTGAGGGTTACAAAAAATTTATGACCTCCTGCAAGGTCGAGCGTGAGGTTGTGGAGTTTGTCAGCAACCTTGCTTCGGCAAACGGATTTGTTGCTTTCGACAGCAAGACGGAATACAAGCCCGGCGATAAGGTTATATATAACAACAGGGGAAAAGCTGTTATTCTTGCAGTTATCGGTCAGAAGCCCGTTGAGGAAGGCGTGCGTATTGCTGCTGCTCATATTGATTCTCCGAGACTTGATCTCAAGCCGAATCCGCTCTATGAGGATGCAGAGTTTGCTCTTTTCAAGACACATTATTACGGCGGCATCAAGAAGTATCAGTGGGCGGCAATTCCGCTTGCTCTTCACGGTGTTATCGTTAAGGCTGACGGCTCAAGCATCAAGGTTAACATCGGTGAAGATGCAGGTGACCCCAAGTTTGTTGTAACCGACCTTCTTCCTCACCTTGCAACCGAGCAGATGAAGCGCACTCTCGCAGAAGGTATCAAGGGTGAAGAGCTCAATATACTCGTCGGCAGCCGTCCTTTCAAGGATGATGAAGGCTCCGAGAGCGTAAAGCTCAACATTATGAGCATACTCAATGAAAAATACGGTATCGTTGAATCCGATTTCCTTAGTGCAGAGCTTGAGGCTGTTCCTGCATTCAGCGCTGATGATATCGGATTTGACAGAAGCCTTATCGGCGCATACGGTCACGATGACCGAGTTTGTGCTTATCCTTCCGTTATGGCAATCCTCGATGCAAAAACTCCCGAATATACGGCCGTTACCGTTCTTGCGGATAAAGAGGAAACAGGCTCTGACGGCAACACGGGTCTCAACTCATCATATATGGCTTACTTTATCAGCGACCTTGCACGTATGCAGGGCGGTGTAGGCAGCATCGCACTGAGTAACAGTGAGTGTCTTTCTGCCGATGTTAATGCCGCGTTCGATCCTACGTTCCCCGGCGTTTACGAAAAAAACAACACATCCTTTGCAAATAAGGGCATTGTTGTAACCAAATATACCGGCTCGAGAGGTAAGGGCGGCACGTCTGATGCAAGTGCCGAGTTTATGGGCAGAATCCGCCGCCTGTTCGATGAGAACGGTGTTCTCTGGCAGGTAGGCGAACTCGGCAAGGTTGATGAGGGCGGCGGAGGAACCGTTGCAAAGTACGTCGCATCACACAATATTGACGTTGTTGGCGCCGGCGTTCCCGTGCTTTCAATGCACGCACCTTACGAGGTTGTTTCGAAGATTGACCTTTATATGGCTTACAAGGGATTTTTAACGTTCTTCACAAAGTGAGAATTTTATGGAAACTGATCAGGACAGAAAAAAACGTTTACGCAAAAAGTCGATGAGTCTGCCGCTCAGACCCGGAGTTTATCTGATGAAGGATAAGAGCGGCGGCATCATCTACGTCGGCAAGGCAAAAGCTCTCAAGAACAGAGTGAGCAGCTATTTCGGCTCTCACCATAACCACACGGCGAAGGTTATCCGTATGGTTGAAAACGTTCAGGATTTTGACTATATAGTTACGGACAGCGAGTTTGAGGCGCTGGTGCTTGAATGCAGCCTTATCAAACAGCACAGCCCGAAATACAATATTCTTCTCAAAGATGACAAGGGTTATCACTACGTCAAAATCACAAAGGGTGCCTGGCCCAGAATAGATGCCGCAATGCAGCTGGTGGATGACGGCTCCGAGTACATCGGTCCGTACACCAGCTCTTTTGCCGTGCGACAAACAGTTGAGCAGGCGCAGAAAATTTTCCGTCTGCCGCAATGCAGCAAAACTTTCCCTGTTACTCACAAACAGCGTCCGTGCCTGAATTATCACATTTCACAGTGTTCTGCACCCTGTGCGGGCAAGATTTCACAGGCAGATTATAAGCGGAGTGTTGAGCACGCTGTTGACTTCCTTAAAGGCGGCTCGGCTGTTATGCTAAAGCAGATGCAGGCTGAAATGGAGCAAGCTGCAGAAAATCTCGACTTTGAAAAAGCTGCCGTGTTGCGCGACAGAATTGCGGCAATAACCAAATTCGGCGAAAAACAGAAGGTTGTCAGTGCCGACGTTGAGGAACAGGATGTTTTTTCTCTTGCACAATCACAGGATAAGGCCTGCCTTGCGGTGCTTCGCTTCTTTGGCGGAAGACTTTGTGATACGGAGCACTTTATTTTTGATGCTCCCGAAGATGCGGACTATGCCCGTTATGAGCTTCTGATGAGATATTATTCTATGCGTGACAGAATACCTCCGCGTATTCTTATCGATTCGCTTCCTCAGGATTGCGAGCTGCTTTCGCGTTGGCTCGGTGAAAAGCTCGGCAAGAAGGTGAGCTTTGCCGTGCCGCAAAGAGGCGGTCAGCTCAGATTACTTGAAATGTGCAGGTCAAATGCGAGCGAAAAGCTTGCGCTCAGTCTCGGCAGAAAAGGCAAGGATACGGCGGCGCTTGATGAGCTTGCGCGTCTGCTCGGTCTCAGCGCACCTCCCGAATATATTGAATCGTACGATATTTCGCATACTGCGGGTACGGAAAATGTTGCCGGTATGGTTGTTTTCAAAAACGGACAACCTTATAAAGCGGCATACAAGCGGTTTAAAATCAAAGGGTTTGACGGTCAGGATGACTGTGCTTCAATGGCGGAGGTGCTTGAACGCAGGTTTAGGCATTACCTCGAAGAAAATTCGAAAAGCGAGGGCGAAAAGCGTGATGAGGGCTTTGCAAGACTGCCCGATCTCATTTTGCTTGACGGTGCGCAGATGCAGGTAAATGCAGTTAAAGCCGTGCTGCTGAAGCTTGGGATTGACGTTCCGCTTTACGGTATGGTTAAAGATTCAAGCCACAGAACACGTGCCGTAACTGGTGAGGGCGGCGAAATTTCAATTAACTCAAAGCGAAGTGCCTTCACTCTTGTGTCGACGATTCAGGAGGAAGTTCACCGTTTTGCAATTGAATATCACCGCAAGAGACGAAGCGCAGGTATATCCACTTCGCTCACGCAAATCAGCGGTGTAGGCAAAAAAAGAGCGGCCGCACTGATGAAACATTTCAAATCGCTTACTGCGATAAAAGAAGCGTCTGTTGAGGAGCTTTGTGCCGTAAACGGTGTTGATTCCCGCTCGGCACAGACTGTTTATGACTATTTTCACGGCGAAGAGCAATGATTGTTGAGTCTTTTTGCTTTAAAAAACTTGACAAATTTGAAATAATAAAAGATAATATAGGAAGAATAGTGTCATAATGTGCGATTTTGCACTTTACGGAGAAAATATATGAGAGTTATCACGGGCTCCGCAAGGGGCAGGGTTCTTACCACACTTGAGGGCGGTGACGTTGTCCGCCCGACAACCGACAAAGTTAAAGAGGCGATGTTCAGCATCATCCAGTTCGACATTGAGGGCAGGAGGGTGTTGGATCTTTTTGCGGGTTGCGGCCAATTGGGTATCGAGGCGCTCAGCAGAGGTGCGGAAAAGTGCACGTTTGTTGATGCCGATTCAAAGGCGGTTGCCGTTATAAAGAAAAATCTTGAGCACACAAAGCTTGCCGATTCCGCAGCCGTTGCTCAGATGGATGCTTTTTCATTTCTGCGAATGTCGTCCGATGTTTTCGACGTTGTAATACTCGATCCGCCTTACGGCACCGGTCTTCTTCAGCGTGCGTTGGCTTCGCTTGACGGTAAGATGGCTGAAGGTTCACTTATCGTATGCGAGTATCCCGCGAAAGAGGAGATTCCGGAGCAGGCAGGCGGTTTGACCCTGTTCAAACGTTACAAATACGGCAAAACAGAGCTTGCCGTATACAGATAAGGGGATTGGCGATATGAAGATTGCTATCTGTCCCGGCAGTTTTGATCCGGTCACAATCGGGCATCTCGATATTATCAGACGTGCTTCCAAAATGTTCGATAAGGTAATTGTTGTCGTAATGTATAATTACCATAAAAAGACGAGCGCGTTCACGCCTGACGAAAGAGTTGAGCTTATAAAGCGCGTTACTGCCGATATTCCCGGTGTTGAGGTCGATCATTACTACGGTCTGCTTGCGGATTATGCGCGTAACAAGGGCGCTGTCGCAATTGTCAAGGGCTTGCGTGCCGTATCGGATTTCGAGGCGGAGTTTCAGCAGGCGCTCGCAAACAAAAAACTCAACAGCGAGGTTGAAACTGTTTTTCTTACCGCGAGTGCGGAAAATATGTATCTTTCTTCCAGCGTTGTCAAGCAAATCTGCGAATTCGGCGGAAATATATCAGAATTTGTTCCTGCCGAAATTCTGGATGATATAGAAAAAAGACTCAGAAAGGATGTAAATATATGAGAGTAGAAGATTTACTTGAAAAGATTGAGGAAATCCTCGATAACGGACAGAAGGTTGCTTTCTCTTCAAGAGTTACGGTAGACGTTGAGGCTATCCGCAACTGTGTTGAGGAAATTCGTGAGAATATGCCCGATGAGATTCGTCAGGCACGTAACATCGTTCGCGACCGCAACAAGCTTATCGATGATGCTACCGAGCAGGCTGAGGCAACTCTTGCAAAGGCAACAAGCAAGGCTCAGGAAACAATAAACAAGGCAAACGCAAAGGCAAAGGAGCATATACTTTCCTCTGAGGAGATTGCAAGAACAAACGTTGCACAGTCAGAAGAAAGAGCAAGCCTTACCGTTGCCGAGGCTGATGCAAAAGCTCAGAGAATGGTTGAAGAGAGCGAAGTTGTCGCACGCGCCAAGGCATATTGCGAAGAGATGCTCAGAAAGGCTCAGGCTCAGTCTGATGCAACTATTGCAAACGCAAACGCAACTGCCGCGGAAACAGTCGAAACAGCCAACCAGCAGGCCGCCGTTGCCAAGGAGCAGGCTGCAAAGTGGGCTAACGATATCTGCACATCTGCCGCAAACTTTGTCGAAAACATCATCGGTCAGACCGAGCGCTCACTTGCAAACAGCCTTTCCAACGTACGTCAGACAAAGGAAAACATACATAGCGCAATCGGCAATCGCGGTCAGCAGTAATTGCAGGTGATAAACATTGAAGGTATCACAGTTTGTTGCGCTGCTGGTGGCGGTAGCGGTTGCTGTCGGCTCTCTGGCCGGCATAGTTTTGGCGAATATTTCATCGATGCCTGAGGATGCGATAGAGTTTCAGACTCAGACAAACGCAACGACGAAAAAACCTCTTTCTACGAGCGTAAGTATGCTTGCTGTCGGCGATAATCTTATTCACGAGCCTATTTACAATCAGGCATCGGCACGCACGACGGACGGAAGCTATGATTTTATGCCGGTTTATGAAAACCTTGCAAGTCTCATAGCTGCAGCGGATATTGCTGTTATAAATCAGGAAACAATGATGGCTGAAAGCTACGATGTTTCCACATATCCGTGTTTCAACACGCCTGTTGTTATGGCGTCGCAACTTTCCGAGCTCGGCTTCGACGTGCTGACTATCGCCAACAACCATATGCTCGATAAGCAGAGCTTCGGTCTTATCGAAACGCTCGACCTTATCAATAAAACTCCGGGTCTCACGTCTGCGGGCGCATTCCACGGCAGAGAAGAATATGAGCAGATAAAAACCGTAACGGTCAATGACATCAGCTTTGCTTTTCTTTCATACACAGAGCATACCAACGGTATAACGATTCCTGAAGAAAAAGAAAGCTATATAGTTTATCTCGATGAGCTTGACGATGTCAGAACGCAGGTTGAGGCTGCCGAAAAGGTTGCGGACGTTGTTGTTGTATCAATGCACGCGGGTATTGAGTATTCCGATACGGAAAACGACGTACAGCGTAATTTTGCGCAGAACGTTGTAAACTGGGGTGCCGACGTTGTTATAGGCACTCATCCGCATACTCTTCAGCCTGTTGAGTATCTGACGAATACGCAGGGTAAGGAAGTTCCCGTTCTTTATTCTCTCGGCAACTTCGTCTCTGCGCAGAACAGAGTAAAACGACTTGTAGGCGGCATGGCAAACCTGACCTTTACCAAGAATCACGTTACGGGCGAAGTTACGGTAAGCAAGCCTCAGCTTGATATTGTAATTACCCATTACGGAGCTGGTTTTTCAGGCATAAAACTTTATCGTCTTGCCGATTATACGCCTTCACTTGCTGCCGCTCACGGCAACAGCGATATGAGCATAGAGTATGTCTATGACCATATTCGCACTGTTATCGGTGACGAATATCTCATAGATGAATATAAAAGTAAATAAAGAATAAATACCCACCCACACTGC
>JAZRRT010000071.1:0-13011 GCA_045650985.1 Acutalibacteraceae bacterium
ATTTTCAGTCCACTGCTCTACCAACTGAGCTACAGAGGCATTTAAAAAAAATGGCGACCCGGAACGGGCTCGAACCGTCGACCTCTAGCGTGACAGGCTAGCGTTCTAACCAACTGAACTACCGGGCCATTTTTGGTGGGAACAATAGGGCTCGAACCTATGACCCCCTGCTTGTAAGGCAGGTGCTCTAGCCAACTGAGCTATGCTCCCGTATTTGCTCGCCTCAATATCGGCGACGCAAGTTAATATACTACATTTCCGCCCTCTTGTCAACTGTTTTTTTGAATTTTTTTTAATTTTTTTCAAAAAACTTTTTTTATGGCAAGAGGGCGATTAAAAACCGTTGATTCTGCGCGGTTTTACAGCGGTAACACTTCTGCTGCTCTCGTAAGTATTTTTATGATATACTTGATATACATTATTACTGTATCGATAATATTTTTAATTTTTTCCGATAAATTATTCATCGCAACGTCATTACCGGTCACACCGTAACCGGGAAGAGTACCGTTGTTATCATCGACACCGTCATCGTCTGCAATAAACTCGAGAAGAAGCGGTGAAACAAGAGCGAGAAGGAAATACTCAACAGTAGATACACCGCCAAGTTTATCAGTTGCATATTTTGTGATGCTGTCAGCAATACCGTCATCGTAGCCGAAATTATTGAGCAGCATATTTGCTGCAGAAAGAAGCGTATTATCGGCAATAGCAGCGAGATCGCTGCGAAGAACAAGTGCAACTGCGCGCAGGAAGATTGTTACCTCAGTACCCTCAAGGTCATAATTCTCACTGCCGGCATAGTGGGCACCGACAAGTTCGGTTGCAACATCCCAACAATTGTAATAATCACTGTCCGGAATCTCAATATCATACTCGGCAGCCATTTCCTGTATGCCGCCTTCACCGTAGAGAGGCTTTTCGAGGACGTCGGTAAGACCTGTAACAGCTGTATAGACGAGGTTATAGAAAGGTTCCCCTTCTTCTATTCCGATTTCTTCCATTCTCATACCTTTGGCGAGTCTGAACTTGATACCGCTCTTGAGGAAAGCCTTGGCATAAGCGCTGAAATCATCATTCATCATATCGATTGCTTCCTGAGGATAGCCGGCAACCGTGCTTGTAAGCGCTTCAACGTCAATGCTCTCAATAAACTTCTCTTCGTAATTAATCTCGTCATCAGTCAGAGCGAACATTCTGTAACTTGTGGGAGCCATTGTGAGAGAAGTATTTGCAAAATCGTAAATAACGTTGCCCTTTGTGCTTGTATATACGGCACCGTCGCTGCAATGCTCGTGACCCGTGAGAACGAGCTTAATGCCTGCATTTGCAAACTTTTCCGCTGTTGAAAGATGGTTTCTGACAATAAAGTTTCTGCTGAGAACTCTCTGCACGGGAAGATGGTCAAGAAGATTGTGGTGCATCATAAGAATGGGATACTTACCGTCCTCGTATGCTTTTTCAGCATGCGCGATAACCCATTCAATCTTTTCGTTACTCATACCGTCTTCTGTTGACTTGGAAGGATCACAGCTGTCAAGCGCTATAAGGCGGTAATCATCGTTAAGGTCTGCAACGTATGAACAATTGCCTTCAACGGTATCGATAGCCTCTGCATAGCCAAACTCATAGTAATTCTCAATAAAGTCGCTATACTTAAAATCAATATCAGCAGCACCGTTATCGTGGTTGCCGTTGATAACGAACACAGACTTGCCTGTTTCCGCTTCAAATTTTTTCAATTTTTCCGCAACGTCAATATGCTGCTGACGGATTATTCTGCCGTCATTTGCAAGGTCGCCGGGGATAAGTACAAATTCACAGTTTTCATCCTCTGCACACTGGCGAAGGAACTCGTCGATAATAAAGCCGCTTTCGTTTTCAAGCTGAGCTCTGCGATTTGCAAACCAAAAGACAGGCTCATCTTCTATGATTACTTCAAGCTCTTCTTCCGGCACAACGTAATGAAGATCGGATGCAACAGCAAAATTAGTCGTTTCATCCTCTGCAAACACTGAGAAGCCGACGGCAATACTCGAAAGAATAAGTGCAGCTGATAAGAACACACCTAAAAACCTTTTCATAAATAAGCTCTCCTATATTTTTGATAATCGAATTTTAGCAGATTAAAGCAAGAATGTCAACAATCACTCAGCTTCATAAAGCACAAGCTCCGAAGCCATTCCCGAAGGAATAAACAATTCCAGATCGTTTTGCGTAAGCTCAGCACCGCTGAGTGTAAATGTTGCACCGCTGTTGTCAAGCGTTACCCTGTAATTGCGCGACGCATCAACACCCTTTACAAATATCGCAAAACGCTCTTTTTCAGCAAGGGGCAAAGAAAAGACCGCAACAGCGCCCTTGAGCTTATCCTGTGAAGCAACCTCAATGGCAATAAACCCGTTTTTCTCTGCGCACCGCGTATCGGGCGTATGATGATAAACCTTGCATGACGGCAAAAAAGGACGAATAAAATCCTTATAAATCTGTGTGCTGTGTTTTACAAATTCAAGCTGATCGGAATTCATCCGTGCCGCCGCAGGTGAAATAACGTTCAGGGACATATGACCGAGCATAGTGTTACGCATCTGCAGATCAAACGAGCCGAACGAATGGCAGCCCATACCTGCAAAAAGCCTGTCTACCCTCTCAGGCGGAAGTGCCATTGTCATACCGTTTGTTATATATACCGAATGAGGTGCGCACTGACAATCGGAAACCCACGTATGATTAAACGCTTTCATCATACCCAAATCCGTTCTGCCGCCGCCTCCGGCACAGTTTTCAAACACAACATCAGGGAAGCGCTCCTTAAGCCTTCCGAACATTCCGTAAACAGCATTAAAATGTCTGATTGAAGTGCACTCCCTTATGCCTGAACCTGTATCGCGCACGCCGAAACAATCCCTGTAATCGATATTACAGTCAATTCTGAGTAAATCTACCTTGTATTCTGTCAAGACGTGTGCGAGCGTATTTTCGGCCCACATTACGGAATCTGCACGCGAAAAGTCCGTAAAGTTGCTGCTTTGCTCTCCAAGGCTGTTTACAGAGCGCCAGTCGGAATGCTCAGCATATTGCGGAGCAAACCTGCCTACGCTGTCTACATCAACCCAAAGTCCGAATTTAAGTCCTTTTGAGTGACAATAATCAACTATCTCGTCTAAACCGTCAGGATACCTGTCGGCATCGGCAACGTTTATGCCGTTATACTCGCCCCATCGGGTTTCACAGTGGGGAGGACAAGCCCATCCTGCATCGACAATAAAAACCTCTGCCCCCATTTCGGCAAGATTATCTATGAAGCATTTTGACGTTTCAACGCTCATATCATGTTCTGCGCCCATACCCGAGCCGACGAGAAGTGATACCTCCTTGCCGCAGAAAACAGTTTTTCTGATGTGAGAATGCATCTCATTGACAGCTTCATCCAACCCGCCGTGAACAAGACCTATATGCACCTGAGGCGTTGTAAACTTCTCTCCCGCATCAATAACATACATCGGATTGTGTGAAACAATCTCAGCTTTAAAAGCAAGATGAGAAGAGGCACTTTCTGCTTTGGCATTGTAATCAAACGTAAATCGACAACCGCCGCTCCACGCAATCTGCGCAAACCAAACCTTGCCCATAAGATTGTTTTTCAGAAATACCGCAGGATGGCGGAAGCGATCACGGTTATACCGTGTATCGATACAGGTAGTTTCGGTGTTCAGAGCACGCCACTCAAACTCGCCTTCCCTGCCCCATCTGTCATCTGCAAAACAGCCGTAAGAATAAAACTGACCGACATCGCGAGATGAAGTAAGACGTTCGAAATCCATATCCTCGATTCCGCCGCTGATAAGACTGAGTCTGCTCAGGCACACAGGTTTATCTGAAAGATTCTCAATTTCGATATAACGCGTAAACATCTGAGAACCGTCAAGCAGAGTATGAACGTACAGTCTGACGGGCATATCGGTACTATCAAGAGTAAGAACACTGTGGGCACTTTCGTCCGTCTTATCGATAATGAAATCTTTTAAAACAAGACCGTAATCCACACTGCGTCCGTCAATTTCGACATTGAATGAATAAGGTTCTGTATAATATCTTTTATCAAGGTGGGTCGGAAAATTTGAAAGCACATCAAGCGGATAGCCTGAAGCATTATATCCGCAGGAAAGAAGTGCGCCGTTATAAAACTTTTCTTCATAAACCAGCATACCGCTTCGATAACAGAAATTGGGTATACCACCGGGTTTATGATAAACATCGAAGAATTTATCGCTCACCAATACACTTCCTCTCAATTATATATACACAAGTATTGCACAAAGCATATTTTTTGTCAATCATCCCAAAGCAACATCAAGAACCATCATAGCGGCAAATCCGAGGGCAAAAAACAGCGTGTTTTTTGCCCCGTCAGAAACACCGGTACTTTCGGGGATAAGTTCGCTTACAACCACACTAATCATTGCACCCGCGGCGAACCCGAGAAAATAAGGAAGCAACGGCACAAACAAAAAAGAAAGCATAATTGTAAGCATTGCCCCTATCGGCTCAACAGCACCGGAGAGCACACCTAGCAAAAACGATTTTCCCTTTCCCATACCGCTTGCCCTGAGCGGAAGAGAAACCACAGCACCTTCAGGAATATTCTGCACGGCAACACCCAGCGACAAGGCAAAAGCTGTTGCAACGCTGAGTTTCGCATTACCCGATGCCAGACCCGCATAAGCAACACCCACAGCCATACCTTCAGGAAAATTATGAAGAGCAACAGCAGCAACCAGCACAAAAGTGCTTTTGCGGCTTTCGGAATGTCCTGACGACCTGTATGAGTTGAAATTCACTACCAATCTGTCAGTGATAATCAAACAGAAAACTCCGCCCCAGAACCCGACAGTTGCCGGCAAGAAGGCAAAACGAGAAAGGTTTGCAGAACTTTCAATTGCGGGTATAAGCAGGCTCCACACAGATGCCGCCACCATAACACCCGAAGCAAAGCAGTTAAGCGCACTACCTATGCGCTGTGAAAACAGATTTTTTGTAAAAAGCACGGGCAGAGCACCTGCTACCGTACCGAAAAAAGGAAGAAGAACACCTATTATCGTATCCTTTAACATAAAATACATCACCGTTACACAATATGTGAAAGGCTATTGTCTTGACATTAACGGCGGTTTCCAATAAAATAGCACCATAAAAAGAAACGGAGAATTTTATGGAACCTATTATAGAACTTGACCTTTACATAATCCGCCACGGCGAGAGCCTCGGAAACGCAGGATACAACGGCCGCACAGACCTGACACTTAAAGAAAGCACAGACCCCGTACTGACAGAAAAAGGTATTGCACAAGCTGATGCGGCAGGCAGATTTTTCAAAGATACGCAGTTTGACGCATTCTATTCAAGCGCAATGCTCAGAGCTGCCAAAACTGCTGCAGAAATTATCAAACACCAACCTGAAGGTCGCACACTCAACATTATGCCCGAGCTTTGCGAAGTAGGTGTAAGCCCCGAATATAAGGGTGTTGAAATCAGCGAAATCAGAGAATTTTGCCCCGATGCCGTATATGCCGAAGGCACCGAAACAAGCGAAACACGAATGAGATATGACGGGCACGAAGCAAACGGCAAGGTAAATGAAAGAGCAAAATTTGTAACGGATTATATGAGAAGCAGATATAAAAACGGTGAAAAGGTTGTTCTTGTAAGTCACGCTGCTTTTATCACCAACCTTGTTTTTACGATAATGGGGTTAGACAAAGTCGAGCCTGCTTTCGATATTGATTACTACAACACAAGCGTTACCAGAGTAACGTTTTATAAACCCGGCACATATAAATGGGGCAATACTGTTTTCAGATACATAAATGACACTTCTCACTACCAACTGATGAAATAAGCCCTTGGCAAACTCAACGTTGAACTTAATATACATAAAAAAGAGCTGACTCCAATGAGTCAGCTCTTTTTGCAATCAGTGTTCGATTTTTGCCGTATCTACTTTGCCTTCCATATATTTACGGACAATTTTGAGTGTTGTCGTCTTGGGGAATTCTTCGTCACGGACAATTGTTTTGTTGATTCGCTTGAAGGAAGCAACAGAATCGTTGAACTTCTTCATATCATCCTTGATGCGCTCACGTGCATCAGGATATTCTGTTTCGTTAAGGAATACTTCGGCAATAATACGGTTGCCGTCGTCATAAACCAATACTTCCTGAACGTATTCGATAGTCTGAGAAATCTTGTCTTCAAGCTCCTCGGGAGAAACATTCTTGCCGTTTGAAAGGCAGATAAGGTTCTTCTTTCTGCCGATCATAAACAGGAATCCATCCTCATCGATTCTGCCGTGGTCACCCGTCTTGAGCCACTCACCGTCAAATGCGGCTGCAGTTGCCTCAGGATCATCATAATAACCGACCATAACGTTTGTACCGCGTACATAGATTTCGCCGACTCCGTCTTCATCGGGATTGTTAATCTTAATCTCACAGCAGTCAAGCGGAACACCTACGCTGCCGGGCTTATATTTGTCAGGACGGTTACAAGTAATTGCAGGAGAACACTCCGTCATACCGTAGCCGTTATAAACATCAATACCGAAATCGCGCATACCCTGTTCGTACTTGGGATCAAGGTTTGCACCGCCGCAAATAATCATTGAAAGATTTCCGCCGAGATTGTCAATAATAGTAGCGAAAATCTTACGGCGTCTGTCGATACCGAGCTTCATAAGGAAGCGGCTGATTTTGAGTCCCTTCTTGAGAATTTCTTCTCTGCCTGTACTTCTTGCAGTTCTCCAGATACGCTGATAAATTGTTTCAACAACAAGCGGAACACCGGAGAAGTTGTACGGCTTCTGATTCTTGAGGTCTGCCTGGATTGTCTTTGTGCTTTCGCAGAGATAGCCCCACTCGTTAAGGATATAGCAGGCAAAGAGAGCACTTACCCAAGCATAGGTATGGTTGAGAGGGAGGAAACCGATAGCGTGCTTACCGGAAAGAACACGAGTAGAAGAAGAACAGTTTGTTGCAATATTGTAGTGAGAGAGCATAACACCCTTGCTCAGACCTGTTGTACCTGAAGTATAAACGATACAAGCAAGGTCTTCGGGCTTGACTTCACAATCGGCAACGTAAGTCTCGCCGGCGTCGAAAGCCTCGTATCCTGCCTGTCTGTACTCATCAAACTCATCAATATGGAAATAATGCTTAACAGGCATATCGGGATTAGCCTTAAAGCCTTCAACCATCTCTTCATACTTCTTGGAATATACAAGAGCGTCACATCCGCAACGGATGAGCTGATCGGCAAGGTTAGATTCAGAAAGCTTACAGTCCATCGGAACAGAGATATTTCCACCGATGAGCGTTGCGTAATAAGCAATCATCCAATCGTAAGAGTTATCTGCAATAATAGCAATCTTTGCGTGGTCCTTAAGACCTTTGAGATAGAAGTATGTGCCTATACCGCACATCTCACGCCACGTCTGATTGAAAGACCTGGACTGCTCCACCTTATTCTTATCAAGGAACGCAAACTGCTTGCCGTCTCCGCCGACAGCTGTACCCTTAACAATAATCTCCTTAAGGGTTGTGTAAGTCGGAATGTTGGGATTTCCGAGATTACGGATTTTTTTAGCCATAACTTCCTCCAAAGAAAATAATTTTTCTCAACACATCAAAAAATCGTATTTTCGACCAATTTGAAACGAATTTTAACAAACTGTTACGGATTTTAACACAAAATATTAATTTTTTCAAGGTTTACTATTGAAATTCTTGTTAAAATAATGTAACATATCAAATACTATAAGTTCAAGGAGCAAATGAAATGCAAATTTTTGTCGTATGTCTGTTGGCGTGGTTCACTGCACAGGTGCTGAAAGTTATCATAAACTCAGCAAAATACGCCATCGCAAAGAAAAAAGGAAACACAGCGGACAAAGTTACTCTCGAAACACTTTTTAAGCTCGGAGGTATGCCCAGCTCGCACACCGCAACAGTTATCGCGCTTGCAGCCAGCATAGGACTGAGCGAAGGCTGGGGAAGCCCCGTATTCGCAGTAAGCGGTGTTTTCGCGTTTATCGTTATGTTTGATGCCATCAAGGTAAGACTTCCGGTAGAAAAGCTCACCGAAGCATTCAACTCACTCAAAGACATTGTTTACGGCAAAGAAACCCAGGATGTCAAAAAGGTTGAGGGACACACCCTCCCCGAAATCGCAGGCGGATTTCTTGTCGGTTTCGGCATTGCATATATAATGGTAAGAATAGTTGACGTATTCAGCTGGAGCATTTGGGATAAAATATTCGATTTTCTTGCCGCTCTTAAATAATTCGGTTCAAACACAGACTCAAGGGATTCATTCTGTTTCCCTTGGGTCTTTTTGTTTCAGCTTCCGTAACCTACAAAGCCTATTTTGCTGAAATCCTCGTAATTGTGTCTGATAATATAGTCGATGTATGATGCAATAATTTTTGCAATCAGAGCATAACCTGCCGCATTCATATGACCACCAAGGTAAAAATGCTTGCAAAACTCCTCGTCACATACGGGACCGTATTTGCGAAGGTCAATCACATAGGTGTTTGAAAACAGTTCAGCAAACGCATAGATCAAGTCCGTCATATCCTGCGCCGCACCGCATTTTTCGTCACGGCTGTCTCTCGGCTTGTTCACAAGGAAAAACTTTGCTTCAGGCTGAATTTCTTTATATCGCTGGATAATCTTTGCATAATGACCTGCAAAGGTATCCGCATTCTTGTTATAATCCTGCAAACAAACATCGTCAACTGAACCTACGGGCTGACCTGCATTGTAAACATCGTTAACGCCAAGAGCAACTATATATGCCTTCGCAGCCTTGTCTTTATCCCAATAACCCATTGACTGAGCAAAGCTATCACAATACTCCTTCGCAGTCATTCCTCCGCGAGAAAAATTATAAACCTTTATTCCCGCCATCCTTGCTATAAACTGGCCCCAGGAATAGTCGAACATATCGTGGTAGGTTTTATTGCCGTTTTCGTCAAGAGCCTCAAACTCGCCCGATGACAAGCTGTCACCCACACAGGCAACCGTACGGAGTATGGAACAAAAACCACCGTCAGTTACAAGTGTATCAAGCGGTTTTTCAAAATCGTTATCATAAAAACTGTTAATATCCATAATCCTGTCCCCTTTCGCCAAACATAGTCGATTGTATCAAAAATTTGGTGACTTGTAAACACTAAATTACAATTACACAAAATTAACTTTTTACACAAAAATCAAAAACGCCGTTGCAAGTCACCGCTTACAATGGCGTTTTTATATTTGTTTTCAACCCTTATAAAGTTCGGCTGCAGCACGCAAAGCTTCGACAGAAAATGATGGTATTCTGCCTAATCCGTCAGGGCCGATATTGAGCAGGTAATTGACACCCATACCGTTAAGCCTGCTTCTCCTCTCAACTATCTGTTCAGGTGTAATCCAATTTTGGTCGTAATATTTAAATCCCCAAGAGCTGTTAAGTGTGCCCGCAGTTTCGTACAAGCCGTACGGAGAATACTTGAATCCGTCAAGGCTGTTCGGGTCAGAATTTTCATCGACCGCAAACTTATCAGGATACTCATTATCACCGAGAGAAACATAGTCGTAAGCACCGTTGCCGATACGGGAATTTATCAGGCAGTCGGGCTGATACTGCTTTACAAGCTGGTTCAGCTCAAGACTTTGAGCTTTTGTAATTGTGTGCGGAACGTCAAACCACATAAGACAAAGCTCCCCGTAACGGGTAATAAGCTCTTTTACCTGAGGCTTTATCTTTTCCTCAAAGCAGATTGAAAAATCCTTTTCTCCCCTTTCGGGATAATCCCAACTGTTATCCCAACTGACACCGGAACAACCCGAAAACTTATCATATCCGCCGCCGTGCTTATGATGCCAATCGAGCTCCTGCGAATAGTACAGTCCGAACTTGAGACCGTGCTTGTAACAAGCTTCACCAAGCTCGGCAACAACGTCCCTGCCAAAGCGTGTCGAATCAACAATATTAAACTTATCAACATCCGACTTGAACATCGCAAAGCCGTCGTGATGCTTTGAAGTAAATACAAAATACTGCATTCCGCAATCCTTCGCAAGCTTTATCCACTCATCCGCATCGAAATAAACCGGATTAAAAACATCGGCAAGCTTAGAATATTCGCTGTTGAGAATCGGCATAAACGCCTGAATCCATTCGGCATAGTCTCTTACACGTCTGCCTCGCCATTCGCCGCCAAGCAACGAATAAAGGCCCCAATGCGCCATCATTCCGTATTCAGCATTTTTAAACCATTCCCTGTTATTCATCACTCTATCCTCCGAGAAACGTAATATATAAGATTATTACATAAAAAATAATTACGGTCAATAAAAAGCGTATATATATTGAATTTTATGCTGTTTTCTGATAAAATACTGTGGAATAATTGAAAGGGGCTAAATTTATGAACAAGAATTATACTGTTAAGTATAAGATTGACGGTAAAATCTGCACCTCAACCGACAAGAACAACGACGTATACTCACTTGAAATCAACCAAAGCGACAACAGATATACTGTAACGCTTATCCCCAAGAAAACGTTTGAGATTGTAGAATTTTATGCAGAAACTCATTACGAATTCAAAAAGGGCGACAGATTTTTCGGAAACGGCTACCAGTCATGGACAAAGACGAGAGAATACAAGGCCGACGAAATTATGCGCGGCGTAATAAAACTCTCCAACATTTCAGAATACACTAAGGGAATCGCCAGAAAAACCGGTGACGAATGGATGATTAAATATTCAGAGAAGCCGGGCGAATTTCACAGCCACTGCTATACATATATCCGCAACGGCAAAGACGTAAAGCTTTGGGGTTCACTCACAGAAAAAACAGGCTTCACCTATTTCAAGGTAAAGATGCAGGAAAACCGTTTCTATTTCTGCAAAGACCTTGAAGGCAAGGTTGTAAGCGAGCCGCTTCAGGTTTTTGACATAGTGTATTTTGAAGGCGACTACGAAGAGGTGTTCGACAACTACTTCGGAATGTGGGATATGCCCGCAACACGCAACGGTATGATGAGCGGATACACATCGTGGTACAACTATTTCCAGAACATTGACGAAAAGATTATTCTTCGCGATCTTGACGGCCTTGACCCCTATCAGGATCAGGTATCAATCTACCAGATTGACGACGGCTACGAGACTTATATCGGCGACTGGCTTGACGATAACCCCTCCAAATTCCCCCACGGCATGAAGTATATTGCCGACAAGATTCACGATAAAGGCTACAAAGCAGGTATCTGGCTTGCTCCTTTCAACTGCCAGAAAATTTCAAGAATGGCAAAAGAGCATCCCGACTGGCTCATCAAAGACACAAACGGCAAGCCTATGATTGGTTGTATTGCATGGGGCGGCGCATACACATTTGACATATACAACGAAAATGTGAGAGAATACCTCAGAAAGGTATTTGACGTTGTTCTCAACGAGTGGGGCTACGATATGGTCAAGCTCGACTTCCTTTACAGCCAGTGTATCAAGCCCAGACACGGCAAGAGCAGAGGCGAAATTATGTGCGACGCCATGGCATTCCTCCGCGAATGTGTAGGCGACAAGCTCATACTCGGCTGCGGTGTTCCGATCGGTGCTGCTATCGGTGTTGTCGATGCCTGCCGAATCAGCTGTGACGTCGACCTCACATACAAGGGCAAGTTTTACAGCCGTATTCAGGTTGCAAACGAAATGCTCAACGCACGAAGCGCAATCAACAACTCCATTTTCCGCCGCCATATGAACGGCAGAGTATGGATGAATGACCCCGACGTATTCTTCCTCAGAAAAGATAACCTCAAGTTTACCGACGAGCAGAAATACCTTCTCGGCAGAATCAACAACCTTTGCGGCAACGTTCTTTTCGTCTCCGATAACGCAGGCGATTACGACAAAGCTGCACAGAAGCTTCTCCGCCTCTTCTTTGAAAAAACAGACGAAGAGATTATCTCCGCAGAATACACAAGCGAAGATGTAATCGAGGTTGTAACAACAAAGGAAACAATAAAGTTCAACCTTGCAAAGGGTGAAATTCTTTCAGACAAATCCTGGAAGAAGTACTTTGAATAATCAACTAAAAAAGAGCGGAAATCCGCTCTTTTTTCTTTTTCTTAAAATCATTTTATTCCATACCTGTCGAAGTAATTAACAACGATATTTTAAAAGTGGTCATTCTTAAAATTAATATTGACATCACTGATATCAACATTAATCCTGCCATTAAATTCCGGATTAATGCATCTGTCAAAAAACTTCAAACACATAATCATTTGAAATTGCCTCCATATTGACCCACCATATAATACCGGTTTAAATACAATCATAACACTTGGTTGACTTTTAGGTAAAGTAGACTTTATCCGCAAGACGCTTGTTGCGGAATGATGGTGCAATTTTCGTACATATCAACCATAACGAATTAGGTTATAATATAGAAAACCCGGCCAAGTAACTGTTAATATGATAAAAAATGCCGCTTAATAAAATCAAGTTTGTTAAATCTCTTTTTGCCTTATTTTCATCTTACGCCAGTTTATATATCCGTAGATATCTTACAAGAAAACAAAGTGATGATACCGATGGCATATTGGCAGAGCAAAGGTCTTAACAAGGGTGGTAAGAAAACACAGCCTGACCCATATAAATGGTGCAAGACAACAGTACAGAAGATTCTTGCACAACAGGAATACTGCGGTGATGTTATCAATTTCAAAACTTATTCAAAGAACTTCAAGAACAAAACCCGTCTTAATAATCCCGTTGAGAATTGGAAAATCTTCAAGAATGTTCACGAGCCTATTATCGACAGAGATACCTTTGAAACTGTTCAGAAGATGAATGCAAAAACAAAACGCAGAGCACCGAATCCCGAACACGCTGAAAAGAATATGTTTTGCGGATTGTTATACTGTGCCGATTGCGGAAGCCCGTTATGGTTT
>JAZRRT010000072.1:0-16565 GCA_045650985.1 Acutalibacteraceae bacterium
AACACAAAGCTGCAGATGCTTCTCAGAGGTCAGAATCTCCTCGGTTATAAGCATTATCCCGATGACGTAGTACGTAAATTCGTCTCAAAGAGCGTTGAAAACGGTATCGATATTATCCGTATCTTCGACGCACTCAACGACCTGCGCAACGTAGAGGTTGCAGTTGACGAAACACTTAAAAGCGGTGCTGTCGCATCAGGTACAATCTGCTACACGACAAGCCCCATTCACAACATTGAAAACTACGTCAAGGTTGCTGAAGGCTTTAAAAAGATGGGTGTGCAGACAATCTGTATCAAGGATATGGCAGGCATCCTTGCTCCTCAGGAGGCATACGACCTCGTAAAGGCAATCAAGGCTGCGGTCAAGCTTCCCGTTGTTGTTCACACTCACTCAACAACAGGTCTCGGCCTTATCACCCTTCAGAAAGCTGTTGAGGCAGGTGCAGACGTTAGCGACACCGCAATTTCCAGCCTTTCCGGCGGCACATCACAGCCCCCGACGGAAACTCTCGTTTACGCCCTCAAAAACCAGGGCTACAACGTTGACCTTGACCCGAAGGCTCTTTCAAAAATCAACGCTTTCTTCAAGCCGCTTCGTGCAAAGTACCTTGCAGACGGTGTTCTCAACCCCGTTGTTATGGCAACAGAAACCGATGCGCTTGATTACCAGATTCCCGGCGGTATGCTTTCAAACCTTGTCGCTCAGCTCACAGCTCAGAACAAGCTTGACAAGCTCGATGAAGTTCTTGCAGAAACACCCAGAGTCCGTGAGGACCTCGGCTATCCGCCCCTTGTTACTCCGATGAGCCAGATGGTCGGTGTTCAGGCAACGTTCAACGTACTCCTCGGCGAGCGTTACAAGAACATTTCAAAGGAAGTAAAGGCATATATCAAGGGCGAATACGGCAAGGCTCCCGCCAAGGTAAGCAAAGACCTTCAGAAGCTTGTTCTCGGCGATGAGAAGCCCTTCACAGGCAGATTTGCAGACACCCTTGAGCCCGGTTTTGAAGCAGCCAAGGCAGAAATCGGCAGCCTCGCACGTTGCGACGAAGATGTTCTTTCATACATCGCTTTCCCGCAGCAGGCAAAGGCTTTCTTTGAGGACAGAGCAGAAAAAGAAAAGCGTACGTTCAAATATACCATTCAGGAAATCAAGGAGTGATAAAAATGATAGCAGGAGAGGATCTCGGCCTTACCGGCGCTCTCACGGTTTCAGCTGTCGGTATAGTTGTTGTTATGGCAGAGCTGGCTCTGCTTGCTGTTCTGGTGTTTTTGCTTTCACGTCTTGTAAGAGCGCTTGTCAAAACCCGCTCTTCCGGAAACGAAACAGATATTGAGTATGTTTCCGCACAGCAGGTCTCAACCAAAGCAACGTCAGCAACAAGCTGCGTTGAGCTTTACGGCGTTGACGAACAGACTGCGGCAACAATAATGGCAACCGTAAGCCACCAGACAGGCATCGATCTCAAGCACCTTGATTTCAAGTCCATAAAACTGCTTGAATCTCCGCTTGAGCTTATCGGCGTTGACGAGCCTACGGCCGCAACGTTGATGGCAATTGTCAGCCATCAGACAGGCATTCCGCTTGAAAAGCTGGATTTCAGAAGAATCCGCCCACTTGAGTGGAACGGCATTGATGAACCGACAGTTGCAATAATTATGGCACTTGTAAGCCATCAGACAGGTATCCCGCTCGAAAGACTCGAGTTCAAATCAATAAAACTTATAGAGGAATAAAGAAAGGTTAGGGTAATTATTATGAAATATATCGTATCACTTAACGGCAAAAGCTACGAAGTAGAGGTCAACGAGACCGACGCAGTTATCACAAACGTTTCAACAACAGCAGGCGCAGCACCCGTTGCAGCTCCTGTTGCAGCTCCCGCTCCCGTTGCAGCTCCCGCTCCCGTTGCGGCTCCTGCTCCCGCAGCTGCTCCCGCTCCCGCAGCAGAGCCTGCACCCGCACCCGTTGCAGCTCCTTCAGCTGACGGCACAAAGGTTCTCGCTCCCATGCCCGGCACAGTGCACAAGGTTCTTTGCAGCGCAGGTCAGGCTGTCAAGGCAGGCGAAACACTCTTCATCCTTGAAGCTATGAAGATGGAAAACGAAATCACAGCAGAGTCCGACGGTGTTGTTAAGCAGATTCTCGTCGGCAACAGCTCTGTCGTCAACACAGACGACGTTCTTGCAGTTATATAAGTAAGGCGGACTGATTAATGTCTTTTATTGATGTTTTGAAGGGACTTTGGGAGAGTTCCGGTCTGGCTGCAATCAGCATTCAGCAGGGAATTATGCTCCTGGTTTCCTTTGTTCTTCTCTATCTTGCGATAGTAAAAAAATTCGAGCCTATGCTCCTTTTACCGATTGCTTTCGGTATGATGCTCGCCAACCTGCCCGAAACAGGTCTTATGGCGGACCCTGCCGGTCTGATGGGCGGCGAAGTTGTGCCCGGCGCAAAATGGTATGATTCGGGTGTATTGCGGCTTATTTACGCAGGTGTAAAAAGCAGTATATTCCCCTGTCTTATCTTTATGGGCGTCGGCGCAATGACCGATTTCGGTCCTCTTCTCGCCAACCCCTCAAGCCTGCTTCTCGGTGCCGCAGCTCAGCTTGGCATCTACATTGCATTTATCATTGCAATTCTCTTCAAATTCACACCCGAAGAAGCTGCTTCAATTGCTATCATCGGCGGTGCAGACGGCCCCACAGCGATTTTTACAACATCAAAGCTCGCTCCTGATCTGCTTGCACCCATATCTGTTGCCGCTTACTCGTATATGGCGCTTATCCCGCTCATCCAGCCGCCCATTATGCGACTTCTCACAACAAAAAAAGAACGTCAGGTTAAGATGGGTCAGCTTCGCACCGTAAGCAAAACAGAAAAAATCATATTCCCGATTGTTGTTACCGTGCTTTGCGCACTGCTTATTCCCTCAACCGCTCCCCTCATCGGCATGCTTATGATAGGCAACCTCTTCCGTGAGTGCGGTGTTGTTGAAAGACTCAGCGATGTTGCGCAGAACTCACTGTGCAACATCATTACGATTCTTCTCGGCGTAACGGTAGGTGCTACGGCAAACGGCGAGCAGTTCCTTCAGCTCAGAACGCTCGGCATCATCGTTATCGGTCTTGTTGCTTTCTCATTCTCAACTGCAGGCGGTGTTCTCCTCGGCAAGCTGATGTATATCATCACAAAAGGCAAGGTCAACCCCCTCATCGGTGCGGCAGGCGTTTCTGCAGTACCTATGGCAGCACGTGTTGCTCAGGTTGAAGGCAAAAAGGCAAACCCCACAAACTTCCTCCTCATGCACGCTATGGGCCCCAACGTCGCCGGCGTTATAGGCTCAGCCGTTGCAGCAGGATTTATGATGCTCCTTTTCCTTCCCAAAGGTTAAGAAGCTCAACGGCATTTCCTTCGGCGATACAGTGCCAGTGCTCCGCAGTATGCGCCGCAAAAACCGCACCCTCGCCGACAACTTTACCAAACTCGGCAAGGCAGGGCTTCAACAGCCCTGCCCCCGTTGCCTTGGTCTGAACGAGCAAACGGAATTTTCCGTCAGAACCGTACAGCTTACTCTCAACAACACAGGAAAATTTCAACCTTTCCACACAACGAAAAAGATCGTCAACGGTTTCGAAATCGCACGCTATGTAGTCCGATTTTTTCAGAAGATACCTTCTGTTTCTGTTTTTACTGCCGTGTTCAACAGAAAAGAACAGCAGGCAGCCCCCCGCTTCCCTTTGCATTGCTTCAACAAGCAGCCTGCCTGACGTGTTTATCTCACGTCCCAGTGTTTTACCCGCACGGGAAAGCACAGTCCAGATAACACGCTTGGTTTCAACCTTTGAATAGTCCATCTCTTCATAGGTAATATTGAGGTTTTTCATATCGTCTGCGGTAAGTTCAACAACTATCGCATCGTCCGTCAAAGCCTCTACTCTCATCCCGCAACCCCCTGTTACAAAAATTCGCTTATAATTATCGTACAACCGGTATTGATATAAAATCAAGGAACAAATAATGGTATTCACAGAAAGGAGACAATGAAAATGGCAAAGAAAAATCAGCTTACGGCGCAACGCTCCCTCAGTCTTGATATTCTCGCAATGCTTGCTCTGCCCGTAGCCAGCTCATGCTATTTTTACGGTATGGGTGCGCTCAGACTTATCTTTATCAGCGTAATTGTCTGCGTAGTATGTGAAATACTCGGGCGTAAGATTCTCAGACAACCCTCTTCATTCACCGACCTCAGTGCGGTTACAACAGGAATTATTCTTGCACTTATGCTTCCCGCCAACGCACCTCTCTGGATTCCGGTTATCGGCGCTCTCTTTGCAATTATCGTTGCAAAACTCCCCTTCGGCTCGGTAGAAAAGCTCCCCTTCTCTCCCGCCGCCGCAAGCTTTTCATTTTTAACTATATGCTACCCCGATATAATTTTTAACTATCCCAGAATTTCGGCATTCAGCGCGGCTCTTTCAAGCACAAGCAGTTCATCACTGGCATCAATGCTTGCAAGAAACACGTCCATAAGCCTTCGCTCCGTAAAGGCGATTGACATAATTATAGGTAACTTCCCCGGTCCTATGGGCGCCGGCTGTATTATGATACTTGCAGGCAGTGCAATCTATCTGCTTATCCGCCGTACAAAGCTTTTTGTTACCGTTGCCGGCTTCCTTACCGGTGCGGCACTTGCCGCAATCTGCGTGCCGCGAGTAACCAACCTTTTCTCCTCGCTTGTACTTGAGCTTTGTGCCGGATATATGATATTTACCGCACTTTTCCTTGTGACCGAAATCGGCACTCAACCCAAAAAACCGCTCAGCAAGCTTCTCTACGGCTTCACGGCAGGTCTCGCCTGTATGCTTATGAGACGTTTCGGCGCATTTGAAGAATGCTCCTGTTTTGCTGTGCTTATAGTCAGTGCGGCCTGGCCTGTTGCGGACAAAGCGCTTGCAAGGCTGGCAAACAGAAAGGAGCAAAAGAAAAACAAATGAAAAAAATCAAAACCCTGATTGCGCTCCTTCTCACTGCTATATTATGCTTGTGCCTTGCTTCGTGCAGTCTGAATTTTCTCAAGAATAAAAACGAAAACATATCTTCATCAACTCTGCAGACCGACGAAGTGCACACAACAACGATTCCTGAACCACAGCTTGTTACCAACGATGAAACGCAGGTTTCCACAACGGTCAAGCCGTTGGATTCGGTTACGGTTACCGAAAAAACAACCGCAAAGCAGACCACTACAACACCGACAAAGCCTTCTGAGCCGACAACCTTGCACGAAACAACCACTCAGGATGCTGTCACAACAACTGTGCCTCAATCCACAACGCTGGCACCCAACACATCGGAAACAACACCCGTATCCGACAGCGAGGACGTTGATTTTGAAACGGCCGTCATAAACGCCGTTAACGAACAGCGAGTTGCAAACGGTCTGTCTCCGCTTTCTCATTCAACTGAGCTTTCCAAAGCCGCAAATATAAGAGCAAAGGAAATTTCAGTCATCTTCTCGCACACACGACCTGACGGCAGTTTCTGGTTTACCGTCAGTCCGCTTGCAGCAGGTGAAAATATGGTAAAAGGCTATAACACACCTGATGAAATGATGCAGGCATGGATAAACGGTGAAAGCTACAAAGAAATGCTCGCAAAAGAGTATAAAACAATAGGTGTAGGTTGCTATTACGACAGCAACACAGACACGTACTATTGGGTACAGCTTTTCGGTAAATAATCCGAAGAAAAAATCCATTACGTAAGGAGGAAAAGACAAATGGCTTCCGGCAACAAATCACCCGGTATGCTTATGCGAAACGCAGGCATCTTCAACCCTGTTCTTGTGCAGGCGGTAGGTCTCTGTCCCGTTGTAGCGATGGCGACATCCGTAAAAACTGCGGCGCTTCTTGCGGCAATTTCTGCCGTTATCATTTCACTGAGCGAACTGTTTGCCTCTCTTTTCCTCAAATCAGTTCCGCGCTGGATAAGAATAGGCATATACATCATTCTCGGCGGTGCGCTTGTTGTTCCGTTTATGATTGTTATTGAGCGCACAAACGAGCCGCTCTTCGGTTCTCTCGGCATATATCTGCCCATTATGGCGGTAAACTCACTCAACGTTCTCCGCTGTGAGCGTTTTGCCGTTAAAATTTCTCCGTTTTCCGCATTGCTTGACGGTATTACCGCATCCGTCGGATATTCTGCGGTTCTTATACTTGTCGGTCTTATCCGAGAAGTATTGGGAAGCGGAAGCATTTTCGGTCACAGCTTTTTTGAAGGACGCACTATGTCAGGTCTCCTTCTTCCTTTCGGCGGCTTTCTCCTGCTTGGCTTTGCCGGCGCCCTGCTCCGAACAATGATTTCAAAGTTCTGGCCCAAATACCTCGACAAAAAGCAGCCCAAACCCACAGACAAAAAGAAAAAGAGAAAAAAAGAAAAACCGACACCTCAGGTAAAACAGCACGTTGCCCCCGCAGTTCCTGAATTTGCGGCGGACGAATCGATGTTCAGCCTTGAAGATATATCACAGGATGATGAAGCTCAGCCACCGCAAGAGAATCAGATTCCTGAACCTGAATCCGAGCCTGACAGGCAAGCAGAAGATTCAGACGAATCTTCTGAAATCAGCCAACCTGCTGCGGAGACTTCAGAAGAAATTATCAGCAGAGAAAACGATGTTGAAACAAGCGAAGAAACAGTAGCTGAAAACGTTGAGACACCCGCTGATGAGGAAGAAGAGCAAACGGCTGAAACTGTTGATTCTGCTGAACAAACCCAACCCGTTTACAAAGAATTGTCCATAGAAGACATTAACTTTGACACATCAGAATACAGCGAAGAATCTTACTCCGAGGCCGCTGACGATGAGCTTGAAAAGCTTATGAGCCGCTCAATCGGAGACATCCTTGAAACGCAGAAAAAGGAGGAAGACAAAGAATGATTTTTGCATTTTTTAACGCCTCTGTTTTTGCTTTGCTTTTGCAGAACCTCGTTTTCAACGGCGGTTTCGGTATGAGCGAAGCCATAAGAATTGCAACAAAGCCTAAAGACTTTTTCCCGATTGCGCTTCTTGTTGCGTTTTTCACCAGTGCTACCGCTGCAGTGTGCCGCCTGCTTGATTTAATACCGAAGATTAACAGCCTTACAACAGCGGAACATCTCGGCATATACTGCTTTGTGCTTGCGTTTATTTATCTCACGTTTACGGGACTTATCCTGCTGATTTTCCGCAAGAACAAGAAAAACACTCACCGAATCGGTATGGCTGCCGTAAACACACTCGTGCTTGCCGTTCCGATTATCAACCGACGCGCCGCCTTCAACACAGCAGAGTCAATCGGTCTCGGTCTTGGTGCAGGTATTGCATTCATAATAGCGGTTTTGCTTATCTCTGCCGCAGAAGAAAGAATCAGAGAAAACGAAACTATGAGCAACGTATTCAAGGGCAAACCTGCGCTGTTCATTTATATTGCACTTATTTCGCTTGGTTTTGCAGGCCTTTCAGGTCAGTCACTCTTTGTCTGAGGTGATAATTATGGCAGATAATGAGTTTGACAAGAAGCCCGAAGAAGAGCTTCCTGAGGATTTCCGACCTATTGTCCCCGAACCTGAAATTCACCGCAGAGCGATAATCGGCTTCTACAAGAACTATCCCGTTCAGGAAAACCCGACCTCTACTCACACGGAGAGCTTTGCTCAACAAGAATTCAAGCGCAAGGTGCGAAACGGAATCCTTTACGGTGTTGCACTTGTGTCGGTATTTATTTTCACGTTCATAATAACCGACACATGCATCAAAATCTCAAAGGCACCAATTCCGCCGACAACCGCCGTTGTCACACAGGCACCGCCACCCGCAACCACGCAGACAACCGAAGAAACAACCGAGGAAGAATCCACGCAGGAAACGGTTGAAGAAACAACCTCAAAACCTCAATCACAGCAACGCACCGAGAGGCAGACCGAAGAAACGGTCACGGACAGCACGGTTGCGCCGACAACGGAAGAAACCTCATCACAGGAAGCGGTTGAAGAAACACCCACGGAAAATCCTACACAGGAAACCGTTGAAGAAGTAACAGAATAATGAACAAAAAGAACTGTCGGTCTGACAGTTCTTTTTTATTGCTGTTTCGCCGTTGCCACACAGCCTTTTATCCAAAAAATATTTGACAAATCGGTAAAACACATATATTATAAACTATATATACCTAACTCTAAATTAAGGTGGCATAAATTATGACCGAGCGCTACGAATCAGCAAAAAAAATCTACGCTTCAATCGGTATTGACACAGATGCCGTAATCGAAAAACTTGACAACGTACGCATATCCTTGCACTGTTGGCAGGGTGATGACGTAAGCGGCTTTGAAAGCAGCGGTGAGCTTTCCGGCGGTATTCAGGCAACAGGCAATTATCCCGGCAAAGCACGCAATGCAAAAGAGCTTATGGCAGACCTCGACAAAGCACTCTCCCTTATCCCCGGTGCACATAAGATAAATCTTCACGCAACCTACGCAATACCCGGTGACGAAAAGGTAAGCCGTGACAAGCTTCGTCCCGAGCACTTTGCACCTTGGGTTGAGTTTGCAAAACAGCGAGGCCTCGGTCTTGACATTAACCCGACTCTTTTCTCACATCCCCTTGCGGCAGACGGACTCACACTCTCACATCCCGATGAGAAAATTCGCCGTTTCTGGATTGACCACTGCAAGGCAATGAGAAAAATCGGCGAGTATTTCGGCAGAGAGCTCGGAATCACCTGCGTAAACAACATCTGGATTCCCGACGGATACAAAGACGTGCCTGCAGACCGTATCGGTCCGAGAAAGCGCCTTATGGATTCGCTCGACGAAATCCTTTCAGAGCAGATTGATCCGAAATATCTTGTCGATACGGTTGAATCAAAAGTATTCGGTATCGGTGTTGAGTCTTTCACCGTAGGCTCACACGAATTTTATATGAAATATGCCGCTACAAGAGGCTGCGTATGTCTGCTTGATAACGGTCACTACCATCCGACAGAGGTTGTTTCGGACAAAATCCCCTCGATGCTCCTCTTCAGCGACAAGGTTGCGCTTCACGTAACAAGAGGCGTACGTTGGGACAGCGACCACGTTGTAACCTTTGATGACGAGCTTAAAGAAATCGCAAAAGAAATTGTACGTTGCGATGCGCTTGACAGAGTACTTATCGGTCTCGATTACTTTGATGCAAGCATCAACCGCGTTGCCGCTTGGATTATCGGTGCACGAAATATGCGCAAAGCTCTTCTCAACGCGATGCTCATCCCCCACGCACAGCTCAAGGCTTTACAGGACAGCGCCGATTTCACTTCGCTGCTTGCAATGACCGAAGAGCTCAAGCTCTATCCCTTCGGTGACGTATGGGAAGAATACTGCGCACGCAAGTGTGTCCCCGCACGCGAAGGCTGGCTGAGCGAAATCAAAAAATATGAAGCTGACGAGCTTTCAAAGAGGGTGTAAAAATGCCCACCGTCAGAGAAATATTCGACTATATAAATTCACTTGCACCGTTCAGCACGCAAGAGAGCTGGGACAACAGCGGACTTCTTCTCGGTGACCCGGACAAACAGGTGTGCCGCGTTTGCCTTGCGCTTGACGCAACAAAAAAAACCGTAAGTGCTGCAAAGACGTACGGCGCAGAGCTGATGATTACGCACCATCCCGTAATCTTTTCTCCTGCAAAGAAGATACTTGCAGGCAGCGTGCCGTATGAGCTGTTGACAAACGGTATAAGCGCAATCAGCGCACACACGTGCCTTGATTCCGCAAAAGGCGGTGTAAACGACACTCTTGCCGCTATAATCGGCCTTGAAGACGTAACCGCGCTTGAACTTGAAGGAACTGATACTCCGCTTGTACGAATAGGCAGACTGCCGCAACCTATGAGCGGCAACGAGCTTGCCGAGCTTGTTGCAACAAAACTTGGCTGTCGACTCCGACTTGCCGACGCAGGCAACACTGTCAGCACCGTTGCGGTATGCGGCGGATCCCTCAGTTCACTGGTATACGAGCTTATCGGCAAAGCCGATGCGTTTGTAACCGGAGACCTCACACATCACTACTTCATCGATGCCGCAGAAAACGGTCTTACAGCAATTGCCGCAGGCCACTTTGAAACGGAAGCTCCCGTTATTTCAGTGCTTGCAGACAAATTGCATAAACGCTTTCCCGACGTTGAATTCAGCATAATCAATCAGGAAAATCCTGTAATATACTATTGAAAGGATATGGCAAAAAATGCTTGATATTAAAGTAATCCGTGAAAATCCTCAGCTTGTTAAGGACGCTATGAAAAAGCGTAATAAAGATATGGACGCTCTTGTTGACGAGGTTCTCGCAATCGACGTTGAGCGCCGCGAGCTTACCGTAAAGCTTGACCAGCTCAAGCAGGAACAGAACTCGGCAAGCCGTGAGATTCCGAAAATCAAAAAAGAAGGCGGCGACATTTCCTCCATTATGGCTCGTATGAACGAGATAAAGGAAACCGTCAAATCCGGCGACGTACGCCTTGCTGAGCTTGAAGAAAAGCAGCAGAAGATTATGTACGAGTTCCCCAACATTCCCAACCCCACAATTCCCGTAGGTAAGGATGACTCCGACAACGAAGAAATCCGTCGTTGGGGTGAACCCACAGCTTTTGATTTTGAGCCCAAGGCTCATTGGGACGTCGGAGCCGACCTCGGCATTCTCGACCCCGAAACAGCCGCAAAGGTTACAGGCGCACGCTTCCACTTCTACAAGGGTGCAGGCGCAAGACTTGAAAGAGCTGTTATCAACTTCTTCCTCAACACTCACACTGAGCACGGCTATACGGAGGTTTTCCCGCCCTTTATGGTAAACCGTGCATCAATGACAGGCACAGGTCAGCTTCCCAAGTTTGAAGAGGATGCTTTCAGACTTGAGCGTGAGGACTATTTCCTCATTCCTACCGCTGAAGTACCCGTTACAAATATGCACCGCAGTGATATTCTTGACGGCGAACAGCTTCCCATCAGCTACTGTGCTTACTCAGCTTGTTTCCGTGCAGAGGCAGGCAGCGCAGGACGCGACACAAGAGGTCTTATCCGTCAGCACCAATTTAATAAGGTTGAGCTTGTTAAGTTTGCTGACCCCGAAACCTCATACGACGAGCTTGAGAAGCTCACAAACGACGCTGAGCGTGTTCTTCAGCTCCTCGGTCTTCCTCACAGAGTTGTATGCCTGTGTTCAGGCGACATCGGTTTCTCATCTGCAAAGACATACGACATTGAAGTATGGATGCCTTCTTACAACAGATACGTTGAGATTTCATCCTGCTCCAACTTCGAGGATTTCCAGGCAAGACGAGCAGCAATCCGCTTCAAGAGAACTCCCAAGGACAAGGCACAGCTTGTTCACACACTCAACGGCTCAGGCGTTGCAGTCGGCCGTACTGTTGCGGCAATCCTTGAAAACTACCAGAATGCCGACGGCAGCGTAACTGTTCCCGAAGCACTTCGTCCTTACATGGGCACAGATATAATCAAATAACAACGGAAGAGGGCACAGATTATGTTAAAGGATAATTCTCTCCTGCTTTTCCAGGGTGACAGCATAACGGACACAGGCCGCACAGGCTCACCCGACCCCGATACAAGCCTCGGTTTCGGTTATCCCGAAAAAATTGCCGCAAAGCTCGCCGAACAAGGCATCAGCGTTATTAACCGCGGAATCAGCGGCAATCGTACATGGGATTTACTCAAGCGTTGGGACAAAGACTGTATCGATATTCAGCCCGACTATTTTTCACTGCTTATCGGTGTTAACGACACCTGGCGCAGATACGATTCCGGTATGATAACAACCGCAGAGGAATATGAGGCAAATATGCGTCAGCTTCTCGACAGAGTTGTAAACGAAACCAAAGCGAAAATTATTCTGCTCAACATCTTCCTTCTCGACGTTACGCCCGACAAGGCACAAATGCGCCCCGACCTCGTCGAAAAGCAAGAGGTTATCAGCCGACTTGTCAAAGACTATGACGTTATATTCGTCGACATCCAGAAAAAATTTGACGAAATGGTAGCTGACGGCACACCTATGACCGACCTTTCGGAAGATGGCGTGCATCCTACTGATTTCGGCCACGAGGTTATTGCATCCGAGTGGCTTAAATGCGTTATGTAAAACAAACTTCGACATAAATTAACTATTTATTAATCCGATTTTCAAGATTTTGCTCTACTGTCTGTAATATACAAACAACACTTCAAACCGAAAGGTAACAGAGATGAGTAATAATAATTCTGCTCAACTTAATAAAGGCATAAATCTTCTCGTCACAATCGACAAGAAATATGTAGACCCTTTATGCGTTATGCTCAACTCCTACGGTGAGTGCCATAAAGACATCCCGACAAACCTCTACATTGCTCACTCATCGCTTGACGACGAGACGTTAGCTCACATCAGGACACACGCAGACCGATACGGTATCAATGTTCACAGCATTGTCATAACCGACCATTGGTTTGAGAACACGCCTGTGCTTGATCGTCTGCCTGAAGAATCCTTTTACCGTCTGATGGCGTTCCACTATCTGCCGGCAGAGCTTGAACGTTGCCTCTATATCGACCCGGATACTATAATCCGTCGCAGTCTGACAGAGCTTTACGATATGGAGCTTGACGGCTGTTACATAGCGGCAGCAAGCCACACGAAGGGTTTTCTCGACAAATTCAACGTAATCCGACTCAACACGCAGAAAAACGAAGTATATTTCAATTCAGGTGTGCTGCTGATGGATCTTGATGCCATCCGCCGCGATTTCTCGCTTGAGAAAATCCTTGAAACACTTGAAGCCAACATACAGAAGCTTTTGCTTGGTGACCAGGACCTTATAAACATACTTTTCTGCGGCAGAACAAAGCGCATTGATGAAAGAATTTACAACCTTGATGAACGCGCTCTCAAAAAGCTCAAGGGCAAATTTACCCTTGATGACGTTGCGGAGAAGACGGCAATCGTCCACTACAACGGCAAATACAAGCCGTGGCTTCAGGGCTATAAGGGTGTACTTAACCGTTTCTATCCCGATGTGGAAAATTTAGGCCCTGCTCCGCTGGGCAAGTGGAAGCAACAAATCAAGGCAATTCACGGCATAGTACGCCTGAACAACCGCCAGAAAATACTTGTTCTCGGTCTTCTCGCTGTTATTGTTGCGTGTATTCTTTGCTGGGTTTTCTTTGGCAGAGAGCTTGTCGGAATTATCAGAGATCCGCTCAAATTCAAAGATTGGCTCAGCCAGTTCGGCCCGTATGACGAGCTTGTTTTCATACTCATACGAAGCGTGCAGACGATGATAAAAATCATTCCTGCCGAGCCGCTCGAAATCGGTTCGGGCTATGCGTGGGGCACGTGGTACGGTATGCTGTACTGCCTTATAGGTAACTTTATCGGCACGCTCGTTATTCTTGCGCTGACAAGGCGCTTCGGCAGAGCATTTGTCGAATGTTTCCTGCCTGCAAACAACCTGCAACTTATTTCACTTTTCCAGAATTCCAAGAAGATTTACGCTCTGCTGTTCTTCTTCTACCTCATACCCGGCTCACCGAAAGACGGTCTGACCTACATTGTCGGTATGATGAACGTCAAGGTCGTACCGTTCCTCGTGCTGACCTTTATTGCAAGAATCCCGTCCGTTTTATCCTCCACTCTGTGCGGTCAGAAACTTTCAGAGAAGGAGTATTTCTGGTCGATAGCTATTTTTGTTGCAACGTTTGTGCTTGCACTGATTGGCGGATTCATCTACAAAAAATACACCGACAGAAAAATGAAAAAATAACCACACTTAAAATCGGCGTTGCGCAACGCCGATTTTTTTCCCTGAAAAAATATGACATTCAGAAGGGATGAAAGATATGGCAGATTTACTTAACGAGCTTTACTGCCCGCTCAGCCTTAAAGGCATTGCCGCGGCGCTGACAAACGCATTGGGGGTTGACGCGCCCGAGCAGGCTGAGCCTGCGCTTGATGTTATGACAAAATTCACCGCAAACAGAAAAATTGACCGCGTAGTTATGTATAACCCGGATGCGGTTGCACTCTGGCTTTTTGACAAGTATACGGATATCTTCACACCCGTAATGCTCAACACCCAGCTCACACTGCCCTTGCAAACGGTTATGCCAAGCGTAACTCCCGTTTGCTTTGCTACAATGTATACGGGCGCAGACCCCGACATCCACGGCATAAAAGCATACCGCAAACCCGTTGTAAAAACAGACAGTGTTTACGATGCTCTAATCCGTGCAGGCAAAAAGCCCTGCATTGTTTCAACGGGAGAGGACAGTATGTCCAAAATATTCCTCGAAAAAGATATGGATTATTTTATCGTTGATACGCCCGATGAAGCAAACGCAAAAGCAATTGAGCTTATCGAGCAGGATAAATACGACTTTATAAGCGTATATAACGGCAACTACGACGGTGTAATGCACAAGGTAAGTCCCGAGGGCGAGGACGCTATTGCCGCGCTCAGGCACAACACAGCCGCATTTGCCGCACTTGCAGATGCCGTGCGCAAAAACCTTGCAGACCACACTACCCTCATCGGTTTCGCACCTGACCACGGTTGTCATGAGGTGGACGGTGTTTCGGGCGGTCACGGTCTTATGATGCCTGAAGATATGAACATAATACATTTTTACGGAGTTATCTGATGAAAACAACGGATATTCTTATTATCGGCGGCGGCGCAAGCGGCCTTGCCGCCGCAATTGAAGCGGCACGCACCAACCCGCACAAATCCGTTACCGTGCTTGAGCATTTGCCCAAAGCGGGCAAAAAAATACTCGCAACAGGCAACGGCAGATGTAACCTCGGCAACCTTAATGCTGCCTCGCACCGATACCGAAATGCAGAATTTGCACAGCCCGTTATCGAAGCATACGGCACGGAAAGCCTTATTGAATTTTTTGAATCAATGGGGCTTTATACGCGCGCAGACAGTGAAGGCAGACTCTACCCGATGAGCAACTCAGCCGCAAGCGTGCTTGACGCGCTGAGGTTTGAATGTGACAAGCTCGGCATAAAAATCATCTGTGAAGAAAAGGCAACACAGCTGAAAAAAACTGACGGCGTTTTCACCGTAAACGACGGTATTAAAGCTGAAAAGGTAATTGTTGCAACGGGCGGCAAGGCAGCACCCTCGCAGGGAAGCGACGGCAGCGGCTATCCCCTGCTTAAATCGCTCGGGCATTCTCTCACTCCTCTTGCCCCTTCACTTGTGCAGATTAAAACTGACACGGCAAGCATAAAATCACTGAAGGGAGTAAGAGCAAAGGCAAGGCTCAGACTTTCTTCGGGCGGAAGCAGCGAGGGCGAAATTCTTTTCACGGATTACGGCATATCGGGAATTGCCGCAATGGACCTGAGCAGATTTATAAAGCAGAACAAAAAGGCGGAAATTTCGCTTGATCTTCTGCCTGATTTTGCTCAGGAAGATGCAAAAGAAATCATCATCCGCATCTCACGGCACAACCCGACAATACCTGCCGACAGTATGCTCGGCGGAATAATTCACAAGGCAATCGGCACAGCGGCAATCAAAGCCGCGCTCGGCTTCCTGCCTAAAACCGCAGGCGAAATCAAGCCGAAACAAGCCGCAATAATTGCCGCAACTCTAAAAGATTTCAGGCTGACCGTAACAGGCACGAAAGGCTACAACGATGCGCAGGTAACACTCGGCGGTGCTGACGTAAGCGAATTTGACAACAACACAATGATGTCGAAAAAGGTTAAAAATCTTTTTGCTTGCGGAGAAGTGCTCGACGTAGACGGCGCTTGCGGCGGTTTCAACCTCGCATGGGCTTTTGCCTCGGGCAGGCTTGCAGGCAAATCAGCCGCAGAATAAAAAAGACAAAGCGTTCATTTCCCAAATAGAAATGAACGCTTTTTATAATTTTTTACCTCTTATTCCGGCTCAAAAGCCGCTTTTTTGCCGGTCAATCAACATATACAAACATAAAACATAAGCATAAATTTGATAAAAAGTATTGATTTTCGGAAAATTTTGTGAGATAATGTCACCGTGAAATTTATTTACAAAAGGAGCCCTTTGCGTGTTATTCCAGGAAAAATCATACATCAGAAAGCCATATATGTATACTGCGCTGTTGGATAACGGCGTTACGATAGACGCATACGCAGACGGCACCGCCGAGGGTGACGACGGCAACCGCTACCGCCTTGTTTCACACCTCAACGAGGAAGAAGAGGTTGTTGCAGACGGTTGGGAGATTATGTGAAATTGCTCTGCAAACAAGCGAATACGACTTGACACAAACCGTCTTATTTAATATAATAGGTCACGGTTGCAAATTCAATAATATATCGGGGTGTAGCGCAGTTGGTAGCGCGCCTGGTTTGGGACCAGGATGTCGGGAGTTCGAGTCTCTTCACTCCGACCAAAAAATCTTCTGATACCGTAGGTGTCGGAACATTTTTTATTTGTGATAAGAGACTCGAACTCGGGAGAGTCTGAGCGTTAAGAAAACAGTCCTGTGGACTGT
>JAZRRT010000073.1:0-27914 GCA_045650985.1 Acutalibacteraceae bacterium
CGCGCACGCTTGCTTCACTTCGCAGACAACTGGAGGGACAAGAATGAATAACACAGATAAAAACAACGCGGATTTTCTGCGCAACACACTTTCCTCACTTGATGAAAAAATCGCTCTGCCCAATGAGCTCGACACAGAAAATATTGCAAAACTTGTAGGCGGAAAAGAACAGAAAAAGAGCAGTAAAGGCAAAATTACGGTGCTCAAAACCATCGGCTCACTTGCCGCGGCAATAATCATTGCAATCGGAATAGGCAGCGGCATACATTTCTCCAACAAACCCGCAATCGACACAATGCCTGACGGCATTGCAAACGCATACACCCCTGTTTCCGACAACACAGAGCAGACGATAATCGACTATTTTACGGTGCTCCGCGCAGAATATGAGAATGACAGATTCCATTATTTTGTTGATGAGGCTCTGGATTTCGGTGCCAAAGCAGAAGACGATGCAGTTCCCGAATCGGGCATCGACATAAACACCACGGTTTTGGGCGGCAGCTCGTCACACGGCACGACAAACACACAGGTAATCGGCGTTGATGAGGATGACATAGTCAAAAACGACGGCAAGTATATCTACGTGCTGACAGATTCGAGTATCAAAATTATTGATGCGCAGAATATGAAGCTGATGAGCAAAACCAACATTGAAAACAGAGGCTCAAACGGACTTTATATCTACGGCAATACGCTCATCGCAATCGGCTCAACGTTTGATGAAAAACAGCAAACGGTAATTGAGCTTTACGACGTAACAGACAAAGCAAAACCAACATTAAAGAACAATTTTGCTCAGGACGGCTGCTATTTCTCAAGCCGCCTGACAGACAGCAGAATAATACTTCTTTCTCAGCACAGCGTTCATCCCGAAGATATTGACCTTGACGACAGATACGCCGTTTATAACGATATTGTGCCGACGGTAACCAACGGCACGGAAAAAGCGGCGCTTGCACCCGATATGATTACCATTCTGCCGCAGGAAAATGACTACTCGTGCACATACACGGTTATGACAACCGTCGACCTTAAATCCGATAAATTCGAACCCGTAACCTCGTCTGTGCTCGGTTCGGGCAACGACATCTACTGCACAAAAAACAACCTGTATATCGTCGCAACAAAGTTCGTGACAGAAGGAAGTAACGACAGGATTGCTTTCACAGGCATAAACACGGTAATCCACCGCTTTTCGCTTGACAGCGGAGTTATCCGCGCCGAAGCAACGGGCGAAGTAAAGGGCAGGACGCTCAATCAGTTTTCCATTGACGAAAAGGATAACCTTGTGCGTATAGCAACAACCGACGGCAACGCAAACCGAATCACGGTGCTTGATTCCGCCCTCAGACAAGTTGCGGAAATCGAAGGAATTGCCGAAGGTGAAACGATACAATCCGTCAGATATATCGGCAACTACGGCTACGTCGTAACTTTCCGACAGACTGACCCGCTGTTTGTAATTGACTTCACGGATATGAAAAAACCGAAAATTGTCGGTGAACTTAAAATCCCCGGCTTTTCAAGCTACCTTCATCCGTTTAACGGTTACCTTGTCGGCATCGGCACGCACGGAGATGAAAACGGCACGCTGAACGCGCTAAAAATATCGCTGTTTGACATAAGCGACCCTACAAACCCCCTTGAGGTTGACCGTTTCATAGTACAGGATGCATACGCGGAAACCTACCATAAAACCGTTATGGACTGCGCCGAAAAGGACATCCTCGGCTTTATATACCGTGATAATTATTCAGGCGAAGCCAACCTGTGCACACTCAGAATAAAGGAAGGCAAAATAGAGCACGTCGGAACCTATTCAAACGGTAAAACAGACGAAAGCTATACGGGCACATTCTACTCACCCGACGGTGAAAGCGACACGGTATACTACGACAAAGCGATGTATGCAGGCGAATCGGTTCAGCGCGCAACGTATATCGGCAACACGCTCTACACCGTATCCGCACATCGGATATGCTCTTATCCGATTGAAGGCGGCAAAATTATTGCAATGTTAGATTTTTAAGCAATACGCAATTAATATAACATTCAGCGTCTGTAAATAAAATGCTTTTGACGCACAAATTCACCGTAAAATAAAACAGCTGCAAATTGAAAACCCGACCATGTGAGCTCAGCCCACGCGGTCGGGTTTTTCGTTTAAATATTTGTTAAGGCAAAAACATAAACCTGTCTCGGTGCCTCAACTGTAATCAGTGCACCTTACTTCTCTGAGGTATTGAAAAACTGGGGGAGATAATCCTTATGTGCTTCCTTCATTTCGTTGAAGCAGTTAACAGCCTTCTCCCAGTCACCTACAAGCGGATGAACAAGAAGTGCGTTAAGAGCAGCCTCGTTTGAGCCTGTCTTTGCAGCCTCAACCGTATAGCGCTCATACTCCTTGACAATGCTCATAAGACCGATGATATGGCGGTTTGTGATTTCGCCGAGATCAACGGGCTCTGCACCGTTCTTGCCGATACGTGCGGGAACCTCGATAACGTCATCGGGATTAAGGAAGGGAAGAGTGTTGCCGTTCTTGATGTTAACAACCTGAACGTCGCCTATATCGTTTGCAATTGCGTTGATAAGTGAAACGGCAACAAGCGAATACTTGTGGCCGCCGCGCTGATCAAGCAGAGCAGGCTTTACGTACAGACCTTCGTCGGAGTACATTTCGAGAAGCTCTTCTTCAATTTCCATACACTTCTGTGCACGGCTCTTCTCGCCCTTGAGAAGGTACTCAAGCTTTGCATTACGGCAGTAGTAATACTGAAGGTAAGATGAGGGAAGAGCGTGGATTGCGGCAAGAGTCTCAAGTGAGAATCCGTCATCCTTGATGTTTGCCATAACCTTGGGAGAGAAGCCGTTTGCGATAAGCTCGTCAATCTTCTCTTCGCCGTTAACCTTAACGGATGTCATCCAGCTCAGGTGGTTAAGACCGACGTACTTGATTTCAGCATCCTCGCCGACGATTTCCTTTGTATCGTCAAGCATATCAATCGGAACGTTGCAAAGACCGATACACTTTACGTTTGTGTTGTTGAGAACGTATTCCGTAACTATACCCGAGGGATTTGTGAAGTTGATAAGCCATGCATCGGGGCAGATTTCTTCAATCTTGTTACAGATGTTCTTCATAACGGGAATTGTACGAAGAGCCTTGAAGAAGCCGCCGATACCCGTTGTTTCCTGGCCGATAAGGTTGTACTTGAGCGGAATTGTTTCGTCAAGATGTCTGCAAGGGAGCTTACCTACACGAATCTGTGTAACAACGAAATCCGCACCCTGAAGTGCTACGTCAAGATCATCCGTAAGGACGGTTTCGCAGTCGATGCCTGCAGCCTTGAGCATACGCACGCAAAGGTTACCGACTATATTTCTCTTGCGGTCGTCAATATCCATAAAAGAGATTTTCTTGAGCTTGAGAGAATCCCTTGCCTGAAGGAATCCGTCAACAAGCTCGGGGCAATAAGTACTGCCTGAACCGATAACGCAAACATTAATTTCTTTCATAACTGTATTATACCTCCGTCATTAAATACTTTGAATTACCTGCGCTCCGTAACTTATGCGTACTGCTGGAGAATCCAGTTTATGCAGCCGAATACGGGAGCTGCCGAGAGCTTCTTGAAGCAGAGCTTCTTCTCTGTGAGCTTGCCTGCTTTTTCAATCATAAGGTCAACATACTTTGCGCTGGGGAGCTTTGTGTGGATAGAGCCTGCAAGAACAACCTCAACCTCATCGTCAAAATCGAGCTGATTTGCGTGAGCTGCAATAAGATATGCGCCTCTGTCCGCAAGAGCTTCAACAGCCTTCATAACGGGCTTGTCACCCATGTTTGCTGCCTCAAAGAAGAAATCGAGAAGACGCATAACAAAGCGTGACATCTGCTCTTCATCCTCATACATTGCAACCGTGCCGAGGAAATCTGCCTTTGATTTGATGCCGAATTCCTCAAAGAACATATCGGTCATAGCTGTTTTTTCAATATTGAGCATTACGTCATCATAAATGATACGGTAAGCTGTAATTGCAATCTGATGTCCGCCGCCGATATCGCCGGAAAATTCGCCGAGACCTGCAAGCTGACGCATCTCGCCCTTGCGGTCGATTGCGTTACAGCACATACCCGTGCCCATATTGTAGCCGATTGCGGCACCGGTGTCACTTCCTGCCTTTACGCCGAGGAAACCGTCGTTATAAATCTCAAAATTCTTGAGTCCCTTTTCCTTGAGCTTGTCGCACATAATATCGTGCTGATAGGGATGGTCGATGCCTGCAAGGCCCATAAGAGTAAAGCTTACATCGTCAAGAGATATGCCATGCTTTTCAACAAGGGCAGTAAGACCGCCCCAGATGATTGCGCTTGCCTCATCAAATGAGCCTTCCATATTTTCGTGGTTACTGCCGGGGGTCTTGACCTCGTCAAGTGTTTCCTTGTTCTCGTTAAAGAGTGTGTAGACGGTTTTTGTGCCGCCTCCGTCAACGCCTATGTAATACATATCTATAATCTCCTTTTTTTGTATCAGCACTTATTCGGCTGTTTCTTCTTTTATGTCGTAAAATTCGGGGCAAACCTCATCAAGGCAATATCTGCCTCTGCGGTAAGGCTCTCTGTCAATCCACATACCGTTTGTGAAATCGGGGAAAGCAACGGGGTGGCTGCCCATTGCAATTGACTGCTCTGAAAGGCAGGTTACCGCCATCCATGCTGCTGTGTCGTAAACGTCAATGGGGGGCTTTGTATCGTTGAGTGCTGCCTCTGCAAAAGCGGAAAGAACAAGGAAGTCCATACCGCCGTGACCTGCCTCGTGCACGCCGCGCTGATAGTATTCCTTCCACAGCGGATGCTCAAACTCCTCAATATAAGGCTCAACTCTTTCAAACTCGTGCTGAGGTGAACGACCCTCGATATAAATCTGGTTATCATCCTCGGTATACATACCCTTTGTGCCGTCAATACGGTAACCTCTTGAGTAAGGTCTGGGAAGGGTACACTCGTGTGTGAGAAGGATTGTTTCACCGTGAGCACATTTGATCATTGTTGTAACAACGTCACCAAGTGTGAAATCGTAGCCGTAAAGGTCGTAATCCTCACCCTTGTTGTCCTTAATCCACTGGTTAAGTCCCCTTGCCTTGCTGGACATTGAAACGACGGATACCATTCTGTTGCCTCTGTTAATATCAAGAAGCTTGCAGATCGGGCCAAGCTGATGAGTCGGATAAACCTCGCCGTCACGGTTCATAAAGTTGTAAAGTCTGCCGTGGCGGCTCTCTCTGCCGAGAGCTATTTCGTCACGAAGATCGTGCTGATAAGCACCCTGTGTATGAACAACCTCGCCGAAAAGGCCCTGGCGCTTCATATTGAACAGAGCCATCTCAAAACGGTCGTAACAGCAGTTTTCAAGGAGCATACAGAACTTGCCTGTTTCCTCGCTTGTGCGTACAAGCTCCCAGCACTCCTCAATGCTTGCAGCACCGCCAACTTCCATACCGACGTGTTTGCCTGCCTTCATACAGTCAACAGCAATACGGGAGTGGGTAATCCACGTTGTGGAAATCATAACAGCGCCTATGTCTTCGCGCTTTATCATTTCTTTATAATCCGTGTAGCCGTCCGGTCTGAAGCCGTGCTCCTCATCAAAGCGATTAATCATATTGTCAACTCTGTCCTGATAAAGGTCGCAAACAGCAACAATATCAACGCCTTCAACGTTCTGCAGTTCGAGTGCCATACCTGAACCTCTTCCGCTGACACCGATAACGGCAAACTTGATTTTTTCTGACATTTTTTGTTCCTCCGAATTTTATTTGAATATTTTTCGAAAGCTCTTTCTGAATTTATTCAGGTAGAGCGTTATAAACTTGGTTAGCATTATATCGTAAGCCACGAAAACGACGTTGGCAAGAGCAAGCAGAATAAACACTCCGTACCTGCCGAAGCCATCCATATCGTCAACGGGGATTCCGAGCACATAAGTTGTAAACAGATAACCCGCAACTGCAGCCGCATTGAAAATCAAAAACTTGACAATCCACTCCGCAACGTTTGGAAGATGTTTTTCAAGCGGTGCTTTAATTATCGGGTAGTAACCGAAAAAAGCAATGTAGAACACCGCCGCCTCTTTATCGGGCACAACAAACACCGCAAGCAGACTGACCGCAACGTAGACGACGAAAGCCCAGCGTTTGTTAATTTCGATCACCATAAGTATCAGCAATGCACCTGCAAGCAGGGGCAAAGCATAAGTCATAAACGGAATAACCATAGTCAACAGCATAAGCACTATACTCAGCGCGCTGACAATTCCGCCGAGAGCGGTTTTTGAGGACTGTTTCATCTGCCGTTCACCTCAACAGCATTTTATCAGATCGCCGCCCATACATTCACAGCAACAATCCGCACACAGAATAGCCGAACATATATCGCAAGCTGAACAGCCCGATTTGCTCTCTTTTTTCTTTTCGGTGCGGTATCCTCCGGAACGGTCGGCATTTATGCTCTGATACGCCTTGCGGTACTGCTCGTTGTTGGGCTCCATACTTGCTGCACGCTCAAAATTGCGGGACGCTTCCTCAAGCCAGCCTTTGCGGTGCTGAACCGTACCCTTCAGGTAATACCATTCCGCCGTGCGCTGCGTTGCGGAGATTCCGTCGAGCAGGGTTTCCGCATCGTCAATTTTTCCGCTTTTTATTTTTGCTCTTACGTCACCGAATCCGACAGGCGGAGTGTAATAATTCTCCGTGCTCTGCCAACCGCCCGTGTACGTACCGGAATTGCCGCCCGTGCGACTGAGAATAATTTCATCGTAGGCGTTATCAATTTCCTGCATTTTCACAGGGTCAGGCGAACTTCCGCCCTCGCTGTAACAGCGTGCAAGGTTGCGGTAAGCGTCCCTTACCTGATCATCGCTTGCGCCCGGAGCCAAACCGAGAACTTCAAACGGATTTCTCATTTTGTCTCTCCTTTTTAATCAGTTGCACCGTGTTGTATATTCCGTCAACCACGATGTTTTCGAGAATATCGCCAAAACGTGCAGGCTGTAATGCTTCAAACTCACGCATAAGCTGTGCGGCAGTCACATTCAGCACACCCTCGGCATATTCCTCTGCCTCTTTTTCATTTACATTCATATTATTAAAAACATTATAGGATGATGTTTTCTTGTCGTCATACATATCGTCAAACGCATCCGTCAGGTAAACCCAACGCCCCGCAAGATAGCCGAAGCGTTCAAGCTTCGAAGCAGTTTCACCCTCAAAGCCGAGAGAAAGCAACCTGCCCATTGCAAAGGCTGACGGATGGGCGCAGGCATCAATGCCCGCATCCTTCTTCTTTTCAACCTCACTCTGCCTGAGCATCGCTTCGGTAATTATACTGTCAACCTGCGGAAATTTTTTCTTTGCCTTTTTACGTTTGAGCGAGAAAAACGGGCGCATAATGCGCTTTATTATACCTTTGAAAAAAGATGAATCGTTTATATCGTCACAAATCTTATGGTAAACCATTACCATCGCTGCTGCCGCGGCAAACGAAAGCTCGTCACCGCCGCCTACACACTGACGGCACTTCTTTGCGGGATTAAAGCTGCAGCGCGAATCCTTGAAGCCGCAACACTCCTGCGCAAAGGCAAGCCGCACAAGCGCAAGCATCGTGAAATCATAATTGAGCGTCAGCCTTGCAATCTGACCGTAATCCTTGCCGATTTGCTTGCACAGCGAGCAGTAAACGCCCTGATACGCTTCATAATCTTTTACTTTAAGCTCCGGCTTGTATATTTTAACATATCCGAACAAAGTTATTATTCTCCAATCAGCATACACACGGAATGTGCCGCAATGCCTTCGCCGCTGCCGCTGAAGCCAAGCCCTTCTTCCGTTGTTGCCTTGACGTTAACAAATGATATATCAACACCGCAGGCGAGAGCAATATTCTCACGCATTTTTTCAATATGCGGCTTAAGTTTGGGAGCCTGAGCGATAACCGTTGCGTCAATGTTGCCGACCTTGTAGCCGGACTCGGAAAGCCTTGCAACAACCTGCTTTAACAGTATGAGGCTGTCAGCATCCTTGAACGCAGGGTCGTTATCGGGGAACATACCGCCTATATCACCCATTGCGGCCGCACCCAGAAGCGCATCCGATATTGCGTGAAGAAGCACGTCCGCATCGGAATGACCGAGAAGCCCCTTAACGTATTCTATTTCAACTCCGCCAAGAATAAGCTTTCTGCCCTCAGTAAGTCGGTGAACATCATAACCGTGACCGATTCTGAACATTTTTACTCATCTCCCAGAAGTGACTCCGCCACAGGAATATCCTCGGCTGTCGTGATTTTTATATTTGAGTACGAACCTTCAACCATTTTTACGGTACCGCCGCAGATTTCGACAAGGCGGCAATCATCCGTCATATCCTTAGCCCTTTCACCAAGTGATTCCACACAACCCTCGTACAGCTTTTTGTCGAAGCACTGCGGAGTGTGTACCGCCCAGAGAGTTGACCTGTCAGGCGTATCGGTAATAAGCGAATTTTCATCGGTAACCTTGATTGTGTCCTTGACTCTGACACCGCAGGCAGCACCGCCGCAACTGAAGGCGGCATCAACCGTACGGCTGATAACATCCTGCGACACAAGCGGTCTTGCGCCGTCGTGAATTGCAAGCATTACGCTCTGCTCACTGCACATCGCAACCGCCGCGGCTACACTTTTCTGCCGTGTTTCGCCACCGGGCACGATACATCTGATTTTTTTATATTCAGCCAGCAGAGCAGAAAAATCTTCAATATCCTCTGCTCTTGCGGCAATTATTATCTCGTTAATATCATTGTTTTTTTCAAAAGCTTCAACAGTACGGCTGAGCACCTCTCTGCCCTTGATTTTCAGAAGGAGCTTGTTTACGCCGCCCATTCGTCTTGAACTGCCTGCGGCAACTATAACTGCGCTGACAAACCCTTTTTCAGCCATTTTCCCACTCCTTACGGCATTGTTCAACTGCCGATTTATATTCATCATAGGTCATAAACGTGTTGATAAGCTGTATAAAAGATGAGGTTGAGAGTCTCTCGGGCAAATCAAGAAATCTGAGCACGGCCGCTTTTTTAGCCTGCGAGTTTTCTCCTCCGCTGAGCCCATCCTCAAAAAGGTCAATCGTTTCTACCCTTTTGCTCGGTCGGCTTACCTCTTCGTAAAGCACACCTGCCTTTGCAAGTGCATCTACAAGCGCCTGAGTCCTCATACCCTCAACGCCGAGCTTACCCTCCTTTGACGGAGCATCCTTGCGTCTTTCCTTGCCGAGCACATCGGGAATATAAGCGTGTATAACCTGCCCTTTCGTTATGCTTCCGCCAAGGAATGAGCGGATTTTGAAGCCTGCGGAATCACTGTCCGTCAGGATAAGTATTCCGTTTTTTTCGGCAAGACGTCTGATAAGGCGCTGTTTTTCTTTATCCTTGAAAATTGCAAAGCCGTCTGTCTGGATTATCGTGGCATCGAGAAGCGATTCAAGCCTTATCTTGTCATACTTGCCCTCCACAATAACAGCCTGCTTTAACTTAATCATCAACTTAACTCCTAACTCTCCTTAACTGATAAGCATCAGTCGGAGCATAAGCTCCTCAAGTATCCTGCGCTCATCAAGCGCGGTACTTTTGAGCCTTGTATCGGCATCGGCAAGAATATCGAGGCAGTTGCGGATTTGCTCAAGCGACATATCCGCGCTGTTGCGTGCGGCATTCTTGAGCCTGAAAGCACTGCGTCTGTAATTGAAAACCTGCGCCGCCGCATCCGCCGCTTCGCCTGAGCTGAGAGCAACCTGCGCACGGTACATATCAACGTAAACGTTAATAAGCGTGCCGAGGATTGCAACAGGCTTTTCTTTTTGCGCAAAAAGGTCGTTGAGAATATTGAATGCCTGCTGTGCAGTGCCGCTGACAAGCGCTTTTGAAAGGTCGAACACACTTGCATCAAGCGAGCGGATACAGATTGTATCTACGTCGCGCCGAGTTATCTCTCCCTCACCCTTGTAGAAACACAGCTTTTCAAGCTCATTCAGAAGCGTGTTAAGATCGTCACCCACACGGGCGGAAAGATAGGTCGAAACGTCGCGCGACATCTGACAGCCGCGCTTTGCCGCACCGCCTTCAAGCAGCTTTAGCAGCTGAGCGCCCTTCATCTTGTCGAGCCTGAGCACAACGCCGACTCGGTTGACAGCCTCAATAAAACTTTTGGTCTTTTCTTTTTCCTCGTTTATCTCAACGCTGTCCATTCTGAACAGAAGCACACAGCTTTCATTCGGGTCACCGAGAAGATCGAGCAAAAGCTCAAAATCATCCTTGTGCATTTTCTCGACGTTAAGATCCTTGACCACAACACAGCTGTAATCGCTCATAAACGGCATTGACTGCACCGCCTGATAAAGCTCGTCAAACACAAAATTCTCGCCGTTTACGTGATGGAGATTAAAGCTTGCCATTGATTCATCAACGCTCTTTTTCTCGAGCTGTGATGCGTAATGCTTTTTTAGGTAATCCTCATCGCCGAATATAAGGCAGACCTGCGGCAAATCGCCCGAAGATAACTGCTTTTTAAATTCCTGCTCTGTCAGCATTGCCATTGCGTGTCCGCCTCCTTTTCATATCAGTTCCGTTTTATATCCGCTCCCATTGCCGAAGCTGAGCGCAAAATGTGAATTATCAAAAGTTGAATAAACCGTATCGCTGTTGACAAGCGTGTTACCGCCTGCCGAAACGACAACCGCAGTATAATCCGCCGTATCAATCCACAAAGGCGGTTGCGCCCTTGTAAACAAAAAGTCTGCATCAGCATCCTTTATCAGCGACTCGGGAGTATCTGCGCCAAATACAAACAGCGCACTTTGCTTATCCGTTGCAAGCGTGCAATAATCGTAGCCGCCGCCGAAATAATAGTTAATCCTTACGCCGTAAAACTCACAGGAAAACTCATCGGTTTTAAGCGTGTCCTCAGGCAGATTTTCGAGGTTACATTCCGTACAGGCAACCGTCTGCACCGTTTTACAATTTGCACGTATTGTGTCCGCACAGTTGTTATCCTCATCGGTAAAGGCGGGAACAATCACCGCCTCAAGCCGCGTAACACCAAGCTCATTGAGCACGTTGCTTACAACGTATTCATCGCCCGAACAGCCTATCATAACTGCCGACGTGCCCTTTGAAACAATAAAACACGCACCGTCAAGCACGTTTACCGCGGTAACTCTGACCCTGCCGACCTCGCCGGCGGCAGACGACACAAAAACGGCAACAAGCGAAACGCTGACGAGCACGGTGCCGAACACCGCAAGACGTTTTCTGTCGCGGATAAGGTAAACCGCAAAAGCTGACACCGCCAACATAACCGCAAGCCAGAAGGTAAGTACCGTTGAATCCGCGCTGACGTTTGAAAGCAACAAATCGGAAAGCACATCCGCAACCGTTATCATATAGTTACCTGCCGCACGGCATACAAGCGCACCTGCCTGAGCCAAAAAAGCAAACGGAAGAAAACTTGCAAGCACCGTTAGCACGGAAAACACCATAAACACGGGTACGGCAAAAAACACGGCAAGGTTTGCGGGCGCAAACACAAGCGAAATCCGCCCGACAAAAAGAATCATAACCGGAAGTGTGCAAGCCGTTGCAACAAACGACACAGACAGCGCATCATATACACCGACCAGCACCGACGAAACAACCCTGTTCTTTACATTCTGCTTTATTTTTCCTTTAACAGAAGAAAGCAACGGAGAAAACAGCACAATTCCAAGCGTTGAAGAAAACGACAGCATAAACGACCAGTCGCTCACCGCATAGGGATTCAGAAGCGTTATTATCAGCGCCGCCAAACCCAACGAGTTGAGCGCATCGCTCCGCCGCGAAATACCTACGCCCAGAAGCATAACCGTTATCATAACGCATGCTCTGACGGCTGAAACCGAGAAACCCGAAAACACAACGTAAAACAGTGCCGCGGGAATACTCAGTAAAGCACTCAATCTGCGTGCCATTTTGAATATGCGCCGCACGATATTATACAGCGCGAGCACAACCACGTTCATATGCAGGCCCGACACGGCAAGCGTGTGTGAAAGTCCGCACGCTCTGAAGGCACTGTTGAGAGTAGCGTCAAGCCGACTTTTATCGCCCGTAAGCACGCTTACGGCAAGGTCACCGCTGTTTCCGCCGACAAGGTGACGCAACACGTCACCCGCATAGCTTCGTGCAGCATCAGCATAGTATCCGAGCGGATGCTTATCCGCAGGGATTAAACTGACTTCACCGTCTGCACGCACATTGAGAAAAATTCCGTTTGACTTATAGTAGACGTGAGATTCTTCGGTCTGCCCTATCTTTTTTACATCACCGACAAAGGTAACGGTATCGCCAACAACAGCGCCGACAGGTTCAGGGAGCCACATACGCATTTTGCAGTCCGCTTCCCTGCCGCCTATTTCATCGGCACGCAGTGTGTAATAGGTGTTATCACGAGAAAGCTCGATTTCGGTAACCGTTGCGGTAACGGATAAATCTTCGCCCGTAAAACCAAGTGCCGCATTATATACGAGCGATTCCGCACAGCTGAAGCTGACACATGCGGCTGTAATGCCGACGGCACATACAGCGTATGCCGCGCGCCCTTGCAACCGCCTGCCAAACAGCGAAACCGCCGCACAGCCGACAGCGCACACAACAAGCACCCAAACGTTCATACCGAAAACGCCAAGCATAAGCAGAGCAAAAACGCAGCTCATGCCCACGTAAGCAAACGGTCTTGCTATCATTTAAAGATCAGCGGCAATTCCTCAAGAAATACTATATCGTCACGTTTTGCGGCATCGCCCTCTGCAAGAACGGCAGCCTTCGCAACGACCTGAGCATCAAAATGAGCCATCAGCTTTTCCATAGCGGCAAGCGATTCGCCCGTGCTGATAACGTCATCTATAATTACAACTCTCTTGCCCTTAATCTGCTCACCGTCCGCACCGTCGAGGATAAGAACCTGTTCGGTATCGGTTGTGATGGAGCGCACGTCAACAGTAACGGGATTCTGCATATAAAGCTTGGGCTTCTTTCTGGCAACAAAATACTTTTTGCCGCTCTGTCTTGACATTTCGTAAGCCAGAGGTATGCTCTTTGCCTCAGGCGTAACTATATAATCAAAATCGGGAAGTTTAGCCAGCAGTGCCTCGCACGATTTTACCGTCAGCTCAACGTCACCAAAAACAATAAAACCGGCAATGCTTACTTTATCGTTGAGAGGGCAGACGGGAAGTTCCCTTTCAAGCCCTGCTATTTTCATTTTGTAAAACTCACCCATTTTGTTTTTCCTTTCTCAATGAATTGATTTCAATCAATTCAAATCATGTTGCGAAGTAACAAATCGTGGCAGTTATGCCAAATCATGCGAAGCAAATCATTTCAATGTTAAGCACGCCGATGAAGCTATATCCTCTCTTGGCATTTGAGTTTTTATGATTTGCCTGATGGCATGATTTGATTTCTTTGAAATCATGATTTGCAAAAATGTTTTTGCATGATTTGCGTTTTTCAAAACGCATTAAATTCTTAGTGCACCAAGGTGTATATCACAAATTACACAGGAATTTTCTTAGCCCGGAGGCCAGGTGAAATCTCTGCCGCCGAGAAGGTGAAAATGAATGTGGTGCACAGTCTGACCTGCACTCTCACCGCAGTTTGTAACAACACGGAAGCCGTTGTCAAGGCCAAGCTCCTTTGCAAGCTTTGCGGCAACCTCAAAAATGTGAGCAACAAGAGCGGAATTGCTCTCGTCAATCTCAGCCGCAGACTTTATGTGCTCCTTGGGAATAACAAGGATATGAACGGGAGCCTGAGGGTCAAGGTCATAGAAGGCGAGCACTTTTTCGTCTTCGTATGCCTTTTTGCTCGGAATTTCTCCCGCTGCAATTTTGCAAAAAATACAATCGGACATTTTAAAATCTCCTTTATGTGTTCTTTAGTGAATTTTATTTAAGCATACCTGCTACTATACCGTTTGACGCAGAAACCGCATCATCAAGCTTTGAAAGGTCTTTTGCGCCTGCCATTGCAAAGTCAGGCTTACCGCCGCCGTTACCGCCTGCAAGCTGTGCAACCGCGCGGACTATTGCGCCTGCATTTGCACCTGCCGCAACAGCAGTCTTACCGCAGGCAACAGCGATGTTTGCGCTGCCCTTTTCGTTATTAACACAAGCGATTACGGCAACAATATCGTCGCCCTGCTCCTTTGCCTTGTCGCCGAGTGAGCGGATGTCGTCAGCCGACATATCCTCAACCTTTGCTACGACAAGTCTGACTGCACCGACAGCTTCGGGAGCGGCAAAAATATCAGCAGACTTGAGGTCTGTAAGCTGTGAAGAAAGAGCGGCAATCTCTTTTTCTTTCTCTTTGATTTCGGCTGCCATTGAAGCCGCCTTGCGGTCAATCTCATTGACGTTGCCGAGCTTCATTGCCTTTGCGGTGTTTGCGATAAGTGAGTTGAGCGAAGCGATGTATTCAACAACGCCCTTACCTGTTACAGCCTCAATTCTGCGCACACCCGAAGCAACCGAGGATTCGGAAACAATCTTAAACAGACCGAGCTTACCTGCGTTGTCAACGTGTGTACCGCCGCAAAGCTCTGTTGAAAATTCGCCTGCCTTTACAACGCGTACAACGTCGCCGTACTTCTCACCGAAGAGTGCCATTGCACCCATCTTCTTTGCCTCTTCAATAGGCATCTCCGTGCTTGTAACGGCACAGGCGGAAAGAACAATTTCATTTACCTTGTTTTCAACAGTCTCAATCTCCTGGGTTGTGAGAGCGGAGAAATGAGTAAAGTCAAATCTCATCGCGGTATCGTTTACAAGCTGACCCGCCTGTTCAACGTGTGAGCCGAGCACCTCGCGAAGCGCTGCCTGAAGAAGATGAGCCGCAGTATGGTTTCTCTTTGTGGCTTCTCTTACCTCTTCGTTGTATACGGTAACAGCCTTGTCGCCTACCTTGATTCCGTCACCTGCAAGTGTACCGTGATGAAGGTATGCACCGTCAGGGTCTTTTGTGGTTTTTGTAACTTCGAATACGCTTTCACCGATTCTGATTACGCCGCAGTCGCCTACCTGACCGCCGCTCTCTGCATAGAAAGAGGTTTTGTCAAGCACGACAACCGCGCTGTCGCCGTCGTTGATAAAATCTTTTCTTTCACCGTCGGCAACAAGAGCAAGCACAACCGCATCGGTATTGTTTTCGGAATACCCCGTAAACTCGGTTGCGGCAATATCTTTGAATGAAACACCGTTACTTCTCCAGTCGGAGTCTGCGGCATTTCTCTTTACACCCTTTGCAAGGAGCCTTGCCTCTTCAACAAGCTGACGGAACTTTTCTTCGTCAACCGTCATATTCTTTTCGCTTACGATTTCCTTAGTAAGGTCAATCGGGAAGCCGTAGGTATCCTGAAGCTTGAAAGCATCTTCACCCGAAAGCACACCGTTTTCTGACTTCTCCATCATCTCGTTGAGTATGCCCAGACCCGAGTCGATAGTTTTGTAGAAGCTTTCCTCTTCCATAGAGATAACCGTTTTGATATATTCCTGTTTCTCGACAAGGTTGGGGTATGCGTTCTTGTTTTCGGCAATTACGGTGTCGCAAACCTCTGCAAGGAAGGGTCTGTCAATACCGATAAGTCTGCCGTGACGAGCCGCACGGCGGAGAAGACGGCGAAGGACGTAGCCTCTGCCGCTGTTTGAAGGCTGAACACCGTCACCTACCATAAAGGTTGTGGAACGGATATGGTCAGTGATAACACGAAGCGAAACATCCTTCTTCTCATCATCGTGGTAGTTTATACCTGCAATGCTGATGATGTGCTTCATAATGTTCTGAACCGTGTCAACCTCAAAAAGGTTGTCAACGTCCTGCATAATGCAGGCAAGTCTTTCAAGGCCCATACCCGTGTCGATATTGGGGTTTGCAAGGCGTGTGTAGTTGTTCTTGCCGTCGTTTTCAAACTGAGTGAAAACAAGGTTCCACACCTCGATAAATCTGTCACACTCACAGCCTACCTTACAGTCGGGGCTGCCACAACCCTTGGAAGGGCCTCTGTCAAAATAAATCTCCGAGCAAGGGCCGCAGGGACCTGCGCCGTGCTCCCAGAAATTATCCTCTTTTCCGAAGCGAACCATATGAGACGGGACAACGCCGACCTCTTTGGTCCAGATATCGTAAGCCTCATCATCCTCGAGATATACGCTCACGTAGAGAAGCTCTTCGGGAATTTCAAGCACCTTTGTGAAAAACTCCCATGCCCAGGCAGTTGCCTCACGCTTGAAGTAATCGCCGAATGAGAAGTTGCCGAGCATTTCAAAATACGTACCGTGACGTGCCGTCTTACCGACGTTTTCAATATCGGGGGTACGGATACATTTCTGGCAGGTTGTAACTCTCTTTTTGGGAGGAGTTACTTCACCCGTGAAATATTTTTTCATCGGAGTCATACCTGCGTTGATAAGCAGGATGCTCTTGTCACCCTGAGGCACAAGCGAAAAGCTGGGCATTCTCAGGTGTTCTTTTGATTCAAAGAAAGCGAGATATTTTTCTCTTAATTCGTTAAGACCTGTCCACTGCATTTTATTCAAAATCCTTTCAGAATAGTTTACTTAATACGTAAGAATAACAGCAACGACAACAAGTGTTTTATCGCTGCGGTTTGCAATCGAATGTTTCTGACCGCCAAGGCAAAGGCAACTGTCGCCCTTATTGAGTGTAACCCATTCTCCGTTGTCAAAGTACTGAGCCTCACCCTCAACTACGTAAAATATTTCTTCTTCATTCTCGTGCACGTGCTCGCCGATTGAGCAGCCCGGCTCGAGAGTAAGCGTTGCGAGAAGTCTTGACTTGCCTGCATATTCACCGGCTTCAAGCATATTTGTGACGACAACCTGACCGTCACCGTCTCGCATATTTACCTTAACCGCGCTCTTCATATCTTCTGCTCTTCTTATCATATCATTTATCTTCCTTTCGGTTATAGTTATAATCCACTTCGGGCTTGCCCGGAATTTTTCTTGCATCAAGCCGTGACGCACTCAGGTTCATTATCATACCTACGTCACTGTTTTTATAGTCCTTTTTGAACAGGATTTTCAGCAGTCTGACAACCCAGAAAAGCGGCAACAATAACGCACATTTTTTGACAGCGGGATAATTGATACCCATAAATGCTCTGTCGGGGAAAAGACGGCGAAGCAAAAATCTGCTCTTGCTCTCGTTCGCCATATTGTTCTCTGCCTTATGCTCGACAGTGCCGTAAGTGCCGCTGTGAAAAATATAGTCAATTATTTCGCTTTGCTCGGCACTCGGCTCTTTGCCGTCAAAAAGCACACCGTTAACGCCGATGATTATATCGATAAATTCATCCAGTTCAATCTGTCTGAGCTTTGCCTTTATCTTTGCCATATCAAGCTCAGGCTTTTTGCGAAGGTAAAGCCATATATCCGCAAGCGACCTCAAACCCGTGCCGCCGTTGAAATAGTGCTTTGCAAGATGCGCCGCCATAAAAACAAAGAAATCCTCATCGGGATATTTAACCCGACAACCCTCATCGGCAACGGTGTGTTCAAAATTCTCACCGAAATAAGAGTTGTAAAGCGGTACGTCCCTGTCCATCAGCACACCGTGAAACTCAATGTTCATAAACGGCTTTTTGATGTAGGAAAGATTAACGCCGTCGGTGCCCGTCTTCTCGTACAGCTCATAGCCGTGCTCTTCCATAAGCGGACCGAGCCTGTCGGCAAAGGACCTGTCATAGAGAATATCAACGTCACACATCGAACGAAGGTCAGGTGTCGGATAAAGGTGCTTCATCACACTTCCTTTGAGAAGCATATGCTTTATGCCCAGCCGCTCAAGCTCACCGCAAAGCTCCTGCGTTTCTATTTCCTGCGTTGCTTCGCGCACGAGCGATATTTTGCGGGCCTTGGAATAAGCCTCTCGACAATGCTCCGGCATCATATTCAGTTTTTCAAGAGCCAGACCGATAACGTTATCAATGCTGTGCGATTTCGAAAATTTGAAAAGAGCCTCGTGGTCTATGCTGACACCCTCTTCAAAATCGGGACCGACACCGTCAATTACGTAAGCCATAAGCCTTGCCGCAATAACACCGGGTTCCATTTTTATCCTCCGATTCAGATGCTTGTATCGCTGTTGATTTCAACCGTTTTGGTCACACCCTGTGTGACAAGCGTATATGTGCCTGCAGGGAGTACGCACTCAAGCTCACCCTGCTCATTTGTTTCAAATACAAACGCATTACCCTCACCGTCAGTGAACGTAACCTCTTCGTCCGAATAGCCGCTGAGGCTTACTCTGTAAGCGTCACCGCGCTGAAGAATCGCCGCTTCAACGGCAAGCTTTGCGTTAACCATGGGGTAAGGTCTGTAACCGACGTCATCAAAATATCTGTCGCTCGCAGCTGCGGCAATATCCTTCGTGTTTTCGCAAACGATGCGTTTGACCTCGGGAGCAGTCAGCTCAGGGTTGACCGCCCAGACAAGCGAAGCAACACCCGTAACCATCGGAGCCGCCATCGAAGTGCCTGACTTTGTGACGTAAGTATTATCCTGAATACAGCTGTATACCATAATGCCGGGAGCACATATATCGACAACATCACCAACGTTCGATGATGTTGACTGAACGTAGCCGTCACCCTCAACGCCTGCGCTGCCGACAATTATAATTCTGTCCAGCAAATCCTGCTTGCTTATGCCTGCAAACGGAAGGAAAACACCGTAATCCCTGAAGCCGCAGAAAAGACCGTTCTGCGAGGCGGAAACTGCGTAGCCGCCGTCGTTACCGTTGCCGGCAGACTGGACAACGACAAAATCGTAACCCTTGCTCAGAAGCGAACCCATAGAGTAAGAGTAAACCAATGCGTCAAACGAATTGACTATCGAAGGCAACCGGCTGGCACCGTCGGAAACGGATGAGGAGATACCGACGGAGAAGTTAACAACCTTTGCGCCCGCCTTGACAACCTTACCGAAGCCGAAAAGCACGGCAACGTCAGGAATCCAGAGCTGACCGTCGGACGGAGTCCAATCGACACAGATAAGCTCGGAATTCTGACAGATACCGCTTATGCCGACGCCGTTATCGGATTTTGCGGCAATTACACCTGCAACGTGTGTGCCGTGGCCGTTGGGACGGTTGCGAGATTCCCCCGATTTATTCGGAAAAACAATCTTGCCCGAAAGCTCATCGTGAGCCGTATCGAAGCCGCCGTCAACAACGCCTATGTCGATATGACCGTAAAGGCTGTCGTAGCCCCATGCACCGCGGGCATCGATTGCCTCGAGCCACCAGTTGTTTCCGTACGGGCTGTCTTCGTTCCACGCTTCTTCGTACCACGAATACTCGGTGAACGGGTCATCGGGAGTGTACTGCTGCTCGAGCTTGTGTGCGGGGCAGATTGTCGCAAGCGCAACAGCCTTATGCTCCATCACCGTTTCGCAAAGCGAATTAAGCTCGTCCATATTTTTATTCTGCGTTCTGACAACGCAGAGGTTCATATCGGGAAAACTGCCGACGGTAACACCGTCGATACTCTTCAGCGCTTCAAGCTTGCTGAAGAAGCCTGCATCCTCGGCAAAGAACACGAGTACGGTGTTCTGAACGTAGCCTGAATATTCATCAAGCACGGCAATATCTTCGTCGCCCATATCATCGAGGAAATCCGAACGCTGAACAACCAGAGAGAGCGAATCCGAAAAAAGCTCCTCTGCACCCGCAAAACCGACGGAAGAGAACAAACCGGAAAAGGCAGTTACAAGCGCCATTATGACTTTAAGAACAGTTGCCATCAGAAAACACCTCCGCATTCTTTTATATCTTATATATAATAATATATATAAAACGATTTGTCACTATCTAAAAGAAAATTTTTTTGAAAAATATGTATATTATTTTGCGTATTTGCCTTTGGAACAAATTAATTCTTTCACGCAAATACAAAAAAACCGACTTCAACGGCAACAAACCGTATCCATCGGATTTTCAAATAGTTGTTATTTGATTATATTGGATTTAATTTTTTCGAATTCTTCGACCGTAATTACTCCCGAATCGAGCAACTCTTTAGCTCTGATAATATCATCGATGGCATTGCTGCCGACTTTTTCTGTGAATTGAGATGATGACTGAGTATACACAGGCCTAACAGTTTCAACATGTACCGGTGTTCCAATACGCTCAGGCACTTGGGGCAGCGGCGCAACAGACGCATTCGCAGGCTTGGCTTTCTTGTATGGATCTGACAGCCAACGCAAAAGCAAAAAGTATTCTATTCCTTCCATTGCATAGCCAAACAGCATTCCCACCATAACACCTCCATGGGAAAGCAAAAACTCTCCAAGATTTTCGTACTCCTCCATAAAGTAAAATTCTCCGGAAAAAGTTTGATATTCAGATACCAAATCTATAAAATCAAAAACCAAGCAACCGAGAGCCAAGAAGGATAAACCAACCCATATATATCTTTTTTTGCGCATAAAAGCCATTATTCCGGGCGACTTCAATGCAAACAATACGCACAACGTCACCATCAAGCACGAGAAAACAAAATTGAAATAATTTACAGTAGATATATACGATACGGTACTCACATATATAAATATAAACAAATTTCGAACAATTCTTATAAAAGACGGCAAAATTGTTGATATGCCGAGAAAAACAGCTACAAGAATATTCGGCCGCTTAAAGAACATATATACGATAAGCGCCAAAAAGCCCACCGTAGAAATAATATTTTCCATTCCCTGAAGCGCAAAGGATACAATAGATTTGACAGCCATATCGGCAGAAACATATTCCAACTGACCAAGCGTATAGCCGAAATAATTTTCAAATATTCTTACCAGATTTATGATGCCGAGCAATGCAAAAAGCGCAAAAAATATTGTCGCAAAGCAGAATTTTACTTTGGGTTTACAACAATCCGAAAGCGGACTCGCACCCTGTGCTGTGTATAAATCAGACATAATTTTCCCCCCCATATTTGAACAACTCGATTATATATTGACATTAAGCGGAATACAATTAAAATTCGGTAACAAAAAGTTACAGTACGGTAATTATACGGAAAGCTGTATATTTGACCGACAGCAATAACAGTTTCAGCGTGCGAATTTATAACTTCGCACGCCTTGCCCATATTGTAAAAATATGCTATAATCCTCCTTGTCATTGTCGGGGAAGCAGGTGAAACTCCTGCACGAGCCCGTCGCCGTGAGGCGCACGATTTTTGCTTTTCCTGCCCGATGCCGCAAATCGGGGACAAGCCATTGAGAGCAATCTTGAGAAGGCGGAAAGGCACGCGCCGAGTCGAAATACCCGGATGACAATTGCCCGAACAAAGCGCCGCGAGAGCCGGCGGAAGAGGGACAAAAACAAAACTATATAACAAGGAGAAGACAAACGATGCAGAAAACACTTATTAAAAAAGTGTTGCGCGCAACCGTTTGCGCAGTGCTCATTGCGGCTGTTGCACTGTTCACATTCGGCTGTACCAACACCCCCGAAACGCCACCGACGGAGCCGACCTCAGCAATTGAGACGGTATCACTCGGCGAGGGCGCAACAAAATTCACATTCACGGTAACAAACCCTGACGGCACCGAAAAAGCCTACGAAATCAGCACCGATAAAACGGTTGTAGGCGAAGCACTTGAGGAGCTGGGGCTTATTCAGGGCGAGGAAGGTCCGTACGGACTTTACGTCAAAACGGTCAACGGAATTACGGTTGATTATGATAAGGACGGTATGTACTGGGCGTTTTATATCAACGGCGAAATGGCACCCACGGGCGTAGACAAAACCGATATAACCGCAGGCGCTACATACTCATTCAAGGCGGAAAAATGAAGCTGACGCTACGCGAAACTGCAATTTTCAGTATGCTCGGAGCAATGATGTACGCCTCAAAAATGCTGATGGAAATTTTGCCGAATATTCACCTTATCGGTATGTTTATCGTGGCAACAACCGTTGTTTACAGGCAAAAAGCACTCTATCCGCTGTACGTTTTTGTGCTTGTGACGGGTCTGCTGAACGGCTTTGCAACGTGGTGGATACCGTATCTGTATATCTGGGCAGTGCTCTGGGGCGCAGTTATGCTCCTGCCGAAAAATATGCCCAAAAAACTCAGACCCGTAGTCTATTCACTCGTGTGCGCCGCTCACGGTCTGCTCTTCGGCGTACTTTACGCCCCTGCTCAGGCAATTCTCTTCGGGCTTAATTTCAAGGGGATGATTGCCTGGATTATTGCAGGTCTGCCATTCGACGTTACTCACGCAGTCAGCAACCTTTGCTGCGGACTTCTGATATGTCCGCTGGCAGCAATCCTGAAAAGAGCAAACAAAGGCAGAATATAAACAAAAAAGCCGTGGTATCCTCCCGATACCACGGCTTTTGATTTGAGATTCTTATTCCGACGGCTGTAAACTCCGCCAAACATTAAAAAACCCTACTCTTTTTCTCTGCTCTTTGCGTCCATACGCAAAATCACATAATCAACGCAGTCTTCGATATATTCCGCCGCCGACTCCAGATGTTTATAGCGGAAGCTGCTGTTATCAGTCGTCCATTCACCTGCAAGCGGACCTTTACCGCTGATAACCATTGTTTCAACAACGCCGTTCTTATCGGTGTCTTTCAGCTTTACCCTGTAACTGCAATCGCCAACCTTTACCCTGCTGCCGCTTTTTATTTTGTAGTCGATGCCGTAGCTGTCGCCGTTGTTGTCAACTACGCCCTGCTGGCGGCCCATTCTTTCAAGACTGCGCCCGTAATTGCGGAACTGAAGCTTATCGCCGCGCAGGCTGTCGTTTTCATCCTGAGCTTCAGCCGTCCATATACGTCCAAGATGAGCAGTCAACTCAACTCTGCCAAAAAAATTCGGCACATAAAACAGCGCAAAGACAACGCACACAGCCGCCGCAACAGCGAGGGCAACACGTACCTTCTTTTTCTTATCGGAAATATTCACCTTGAATTTTTTCAGTTTCATCAACTTCGCATACCTTTTTTATTTTTCTTTAACTTTACCACATCGCGCCGCATCTTGCAATCACTTTATAAAAAACAAAACTGCGGCATCCGCTTAAGACACCGCAGTTTTCAGTTAAATTATCAGAAATACAAGCCCATGAACTCAAGCCACTCGAGGAGGAAGAAATCGTATGAGTAGTAGTAATCGTCATTCGTCCACTCGCCGTCGAATGTGCCGTTACCGTCTTTAGAAGTAAGGGTCATTACGTCGTCTGTTCCGTCATAGTCAATATCGTCAAATTCGACTTCGTACTTAACGGTGTCGATTTCAACAGTATCTTTGCCGGTAACCTTGTATGACTGATAGACGAAATCATCGTCATAATCATAATTCACGTTGCCCTTGAATGAAAATTCCTGCTTGTAGAAATCAAGTGTGTAATATTTGGTATCGGTGTATGTATAGGTGTAGCCGTAATATCCGCTTTCTACCTCTACCTCTTCTACACGCTCCCAGTCACGGTTAAGCTGATCGCGAAGCTGAACCTTGTTGTTGAAGCTTACACCGAGAATGATTGTAAGGATAAAGCCGAGGAAAGCCAATCCTACAATACCGCCGGCGACGCCGATGATAATCTTCTTTGTCTTAGCAGACATAGGCTTTCTGGGTTTCTTGGCAGGCTTCTTTGCGGGAGCCTTTGCAGGCTGAGCTGCAGGTGCTTTTGCAGGCTGGGCTGCAGGTGCAGCAGGCTGAGCTGCAGGTGTGCCGCAAACAGAGCATACCTTGCTGTCATCCGGAATATTTGTTCCGCATTTTGCACAAATCATTGTAAAATATCTCCTTTTCTTATTTTTTGTTTACTTTAACATATCAAAGGAATAAATTCAAGGGATTCAAAAAATTTTTCCGAAAAACATGCCGTTACGATTCTCATACTGCAGATAAAATGCCGCGCAACACCCCAAACGGATATTGCGCGGCATTTTTTATTAAAACTGAACAGTCAAGGCTTAAAATAATTTTCCGATACCGTACTCGAGATATGACATCAGAGCCTCGGAAAACTCATAGCTGTAATACTTGTCGAGGCATTTCCACTCTCCTGCGAATCTGCCGTTACCTTCGCCCTTAACCTCAAGCACCATAAACTCATCGACCTCATCACCGTCACGGTCTTCGAACTTGACCTTATACGTTATGCCGTCAATTTCAACCTTCTTGGAGCTCTTTACCTTAAATTTGTAGATATTGTCGTTAAACGAAGCGTAACCCTCGAAACCGAAATCAGCGCCACCGAAAATCAGTTCTTTATATTCATAGTAGCCGTAATCATCAGTAAGCTGTGACATCGACTGACCTTTCCAGTCACGGTCAAGCTGGTCGGCAAGCTCAAGCTTACCCTTGAAGGAGCTGAACCAGATTGCCGAAGCTATAACACCTATTGCCACCAATACCGCAACAACACACGCTGCAACCTTAATTATTTTTTTCTGTTTTTCGGTAAGCTTCTTTTTTTCGGTTTTTTTGGCAGATTTGCCGTCCTCGGGCTTGTTTACAGCCTCTTCTCCGCAGTCCGGGCATACCTTGCTTTCTTCGGGTATCTCTGCGCCGCATTTTTTACAATCCATTAAAAAAATCCCCTTTCCGACTTTTTCTTCACTTTATCACATTAAATGAATAAATACAAGACTTTGCAGAATAAAAAAACAGCGCGGCATCCGGTTAAGAATGCCGCGTCTGCCGTTACGTGAAAATCAGCGAATAATTCTGCTGAAATCTGCAACAAAGTCATCAAAAGTATAATCGAACACTACCGTGTCCTCGGTATGCCACTTGCCGGAAAAATCCTCAGTATACTCACCGAAATAGCTCTCCATATCTATATATCCATTATAAGTGAGATCATTGATTTTGCTCTGATTACGCTCCTCATCAAAGGTCAGCGTTATCTCGTTACCTGCTTCGTTAAATTCTACGATGTAATACAGGTTGCCGATTTCAATCGAGTTTTTTTCAGAACCCATGTAATAACTGTTGTAGTACCAGTTGCCGTTATCATTCGGTTTGGATTCATCGTGATAGGAAAACTCGTAATAATATCCGTGACTATACGAGATATATGAAAGGTCTTCCTTTTTTTCTATTTTGATTTTGGTTATCGGAGAGTTTTCATCCGCATTTACCCAAAGACAGCCGAGCTTCGCCTCGGTTTCTCTTATTTCGACATATTTGTCATACGCAGAAATGAAAGAAACAGCACACACGGCTATGCAAGCGCACAAGCCGATTGCAAGACCGATTAAAAAGTGAGCAAAGCCCTTCTTTTTCGGCTCTTCCGAAGGAGCTGCGGGAATAATATTATCGCTTGCAGGCATAACAACTTCTGCGTTGTTTTCGGGCATTTCTTCAGCCAAACGCACTCCGCACGTTGTGCAGAAATTCATCTGATCAGGTACGTCCGCACCGCATTTTTTGCAAACCATCAGTTAACGCCTCCTAATTCCTATTTATTTCACTTTATCACACACGCGTGTGTGTTGCAAGTATTTTATAAAAAAAGTCGGGCACCCGATGAGGATGCCCAACCGTATTCTGCGATAAAATTATTCTTCTTCCATTCTTGCCTTTGCGTCTTCGATAACCTTCTGCTGAACGTTCATCGGAGCATCCTCATAACGGACAAACTCAAAGCTGAAGTGACCTCTGCCCTGAGTAACCTGGCGGAGAACAGTTGCAAAATCGCCCATTTCTGCCATAGGAACTTCAGCAACGAACTCCTGAAGAGCAGGCTCATCGGACGGACCCATACCGATAACGCGACCGCGGCGCTTGGTAATATCGCCCATAATATCGCCGAATTTTGATTCGGGCATATAGACCTTGAGAAGACCGACGGGCTCAAGAATTGTGGGCTGTGCCTCGGGGATAGCTGCCTTGAATGCAAGAGCAGCAGCAGTCTTGAATGCCATTTCGGATGAATCGACGGGATGGTAAGAACCGTCGTGAAGGGCAGCCTTGATGCCTACCATCGGGTAGCCTGCGATAAGACCCTTTGCGATACACTCGCGAAGACCCTTTTCAACTGCGGGGAAGAAGTTCTTCGGAACAGCACCGCCGACAACCTCATCGGATGTGAATACAAAATCTTCCTCACCCATATACGGCTCAAAACGAATCCATACGTCACCGAACTGACCGTGACCGCCGGACTGCTTCTTATGACGACCCTGCTTGTCAACAACCTTGCGGATTGTTTCTCTGTATGCAACTCTCGGAACAGTGAGGTCAACCTCTACGCCGAACTTAGCCTTAAGCTTAGACTTGACAACGTCAAGATGCTGCTCGCCAAGGCCGCTGACAACCTGCTCGCGGGTTTCTTTGTTTATCTGGAACATAATTGTGGGATCTTCTTCTGCAAGACGGAGCATACCTGATGCTACCTTCTCCTCTTCGCCCTTCTTGCGGACGTTGACTGCCATTGAGAAGCAGGGTGCGGGGAAGGAAACGGGATCGAGGATAACCTCGTTTTTGGGAGCATAGAGTGTGTCGCCCGTAATGGTGTTGGCAAGCTTTGTTGCAGCACCGATATCACCTGCAGGGATGCAGGAAGCGTCTTCCTGCTTGCCGCCGCGTACGGTAACGAGCTTGCCCATACGCTCAGGCTCACCCGTGCGTGAGTTGATTGCCGCAACGTCTGACGTGAGCTTACCGGAGATAACCTTGAAGTAGGACATCTTACCGACAAACGGGTCAGCAACGGTCTTGAAGCAGATAGCTGCAAGAGGACCGTTTTCGTCGCAATCGATTCCGCCCTCGCCTGCATTTGTTGCATCGGGAGCAAAATTGGCAATACCGTCAAGAAGCATATCGACAGCATCCATTGTGTAACCTGCGCAAGCAAATACGGGAACAACAGCGCCCGAAACGATACCTGCCTTGAGACCGTTTACGATTTCTTCCTGAGTGAATGCCTCACCCTCAAAGAATTTCTCCATAAGAACGTCATCAGCAGAAGCAACAGCCTCTGTGAATATATCTCTCATTGCATTAACTCTGTCATCATCGGGCATTTCAATTTCGTTTGCGTTGCCGTATGTGTATGAATAAGCCTTGTTTGTAACAAGGTTTACGTAGCTGACAATTTTGCCGTCAACAATCTGAGGAACAACCATCGGGCAGGCAGATGCACCGACCTGAGCAACGATAGTGTTGAACGTGCGGTAGAAATCGTTCTGCTCTGTGTCAAGTCTTGTGACAGCGAACATCTTTGCAATGCCGCGCTTGTCGGCAGCCTTCATAGCCTTCTCAGCGCCGACGTCAAATTTTTCCATACTGCCGCCGACAACGATAAGTGCGCATTCGGCAGCACGAACACCCTCTGCGATGCCGCCTGCGAAGTCGAACATACCGGGAGTGTCGAGAAGATTTATTTTGCAACCGTTCCATTCGAGCGGAGCAACAGCAGTTGAGACAGACGCTGTGCGGCGCTTCTCTTCTGCATCAAAGTCGAGAACTGTGTTTCCGTCTGCAACACGGCCGAGACGGTCTGTTGCTTTGGCAATATAAAGCATGGCTTCGGCAAGAGTTGTTTTACCTCTGTCGCCGTGACCTGCAAGAGCAATATTACGGATGTCTTTTGCGTTGTACGCTTTCAATGTGGTTTCCTCCTTACAGCCGGAAATGAACCGAACATCCCGACCGTTAAATATACTGAATGGGACAGTAACCGCCATAAAGACGAATACTATGGTGAATTATAACATATACTTTTCACTATTTCAATAATTTTTTTAGAAATTGCACAAAAATTTTAAGTTTTTGCAATTTGCTTTTATCAAAT
>JAZRRT010000074.1:0-1672 GCA_045650985.1 Acutalibacteraceae bacterium
AAGGCACTTTGTTTTGTTGAAAAACACAATAATCAAACCTTTGATTTGGTTAAAATAACAAAATTTCAAAAAGTTGTTTTCGGGTGTTGATTTATAAATAAAATAAACCTATAATACAGACAAAATCAAGTGTCAGGAGGGATAGGATTGATTCCCAAAAATCTGTTAATTAACAGACCTGCAAGTAAGGAAATTCTGAAAGTTGCCGAAAACCAGTTCAAGGGCAATGAAAAGCCGCTTTTTGCCGTTATAGGCGACCTTGAACTTGACAGCTGCTATGGAGAAGGTGCGGTTTATGTTACCGAAAACCGCATTGTTGCCATCGGTGGCGGATTTGACGGCGGATTTTTCAGCCTGGATTTTGCCAACATAAGCAAAATCTCGGTCAAGCGTATGTACGGTAATGCGGTGCTGAAAGCCGTCACGACAGGAGGCTCTTCGGTTGACCTTATGCGTTTCACCTTTGCAATGGCGGATATATGCGATGCCGCCGCTGACTTTATTACCAAAGTCAAAGAAGGCGAAAGCGTTGAAGACAGACTTGCTGCGGTTGAAAACACCTTTAAAAATCTGCGTTCATTCTGCCCCAAATGCGGAAGAAAGCTTCCGTCACCCAACGCAGACTGCCTTAACTGTCAGGGTAAGGGCAAAATGGCATCAACATTGCTCCGATACATAAAACCCTACACGGGCAAACTGATTTTCTGTATTCTGCTTTCTGTCGTAACAACGGTTGCGGCACTTGTTCCGCCTTATGTCACCAGCCTTATGGTTGACTCGGTTATACCCGGCGGAGATAAAAAGATGCTGATTGCGGTTATCGCATTCCTTCTTCTGATTTATGTGATACAGTACGGCATAGGCGCTCTGCGTGCATATAATCTGAGAATTGCAGGCGACGGAATTATCGCTGATCTGAAAAAAGAGATATATGCAAAAGCGCAGTATCTGCCTATGAAGTTTTACGACAAAACCTCAACGGGCTCGGTTATAAACAGAGTAAACTCCGATACAACCGTGCTTCAGCAGTTTATGCTGAGAATTACTCAGGAAGCGGTTGTTCAGCTTTTCACAATGATAGGCATTGTTGTGATTATGATGTGTATGAACTGGAAACTGACTCTGCTTTCACTTCTTCCCGTACCAATTGTTGTTTGCTGCAGCCGTTACTTCGGCAAAAAAATCGGTCCTCTTTACCGCCGTATATGGCGCAGAGGTGTTGCGATTTCAACAATTCTTTCTGATACAATTCCCGCAATCAGAATAGTAAAGTCGTTTTCCAGTGAAGAGAAAGCCGTCAGAAATTTCAGCAGACAGGTTGATGACTGGCTCTATGAAGATAAAAAAGCCGGCAAGATTGCAGCTATATTCCCCAATGTCATCACCTTCCTTATCACCTGCGGCTCCGTAATCATCTGGTTTATCGGCGGCAATATGGTAATCGATACTCCCGAAAAGCTTTCACTCGGTGTTCTTGTATCGTTTATTTCCTACACCAGCATGTTTTACAACCCCGTTAACTTCTTTGCGAACCTAAGCGACTCTTACCAGAATGCACTTGCTTCAACCGAAAAGATTATGGATATCATTAATGCCGAACCCGAACACGATTTCGGTAAGGATAACACACTTGATATGATTAAGGGTAAGATTGAATTCCGTAATGTGAACT
>JAZRRT010000075.1:0-6916 GCA_045650985.1 Acutalibacteraceae bacterium
CTCTTCTTCGCCGATGGGTGTTTCAAGTGAAACGGGTTCCTGAGCTACACCGAGAATCTCACGGACCTTGTCAACGGGCATCTCAAGTTCCTGAGCAATCTCTTCCGCACTCGGGTCACGAGCGATTTTATGGAGAAGCTGACTGTTGGTCTTTTTAACCTTGTTGATGGTTTCAACCATATGAACAGGAATACGGATTGTTCTTGCCTGGTCAGCAATAGCTCTTGTAATTGCCTGTCTTATCCACCATGTCGCATAGGTTGAGAACTTGTATCCCTTTTCATAATCAAACTTCTCAACAGCCTTTATAAGACCGAGGTTACCTTCCTGAATAAGATCGAGGAACTGCATACCTCTGCCGACATAACGCTTGGCGATACTGACAACAAGACGCAGATTAGCTTCGGCGAGTCTTCTTTTTGCAAACTCGTCGTTATTCGCGATTTTCATTGCAAGCTCAATTTCTTCCTCGGCAGAAAGAAGCGGAACATGACCGATTTCTTTGAGGTAGACCTTAACGGGGTCATCCATAGCTGCATTTTTGGAATCTGCAGAAGCACCGCCGTCACCTGCAGTTTTGAGCTCTGTCTCAAAGGTAATTTCTTCAAGTGCCGCATCACCGAGGTCGTCGATTATTTTGATATTCTGCGATTCAAAAGCCTCATAGAGCTCGTCAAGTTCTTCGAGCTCAAGATTCATCTCCTCAATTGCAGTATCGATTTCGCGGGTGGTAAGCTTACCCATCTGCTTTCCGCGTTCAATCAGAGCGCGAAATGCACCTTTCTTTTCCGTTGTTTCAATTCCCATACTTTTTCTCTCCTTTATCTCAGCTGAATAAATTTCTGAAATCTTCATCGCTTAAAACAGAAGGATCTGCCACATCCGATTTAGCTTTCTCCTCAATAAGCTTTTCTATGCAATCGCTGCATTCGGCAGCGCTGTTGCCAGTATTTATCGCAGTATTGACGATACGCGAAAGCAACGATGCCTGTTCACCGTCAAGATTGCGGATAATCAAACTGTATTCCGGAGTGTCTCCCCTCTCGAGATAAGGAACCAACGCCAAATATACAGCTTTGCCGAAATCACTCGGAAAAATATCAACCGAAAGCTTGTCCGAGAATTTGCGGTAATTGGAAGGTGAGCGCATAAGATTTGCAATAAGTGTCTCTTCGGCCTTGCGCGCACCGATATTGCTGACAGGCACGGGTTTTCCGCCTTCGGTAAATGAAGAAGCCTGTATCCTTCGGAATTCATCCTTCTCTCGCGCACGAACATTACGCTTGCGCACAGACTTCACCTGTGAGGTAATGGCATCCTTGGAAATTTCAAGCTCATTTGAAAGACGACTGATATACACGTCGCGTTCAATTTCGGAGCTGATGGCAGCAAGCACGTTTACAGCCTCACGCATAAAACCGACCTTGCCGTCATCCGTCATAGTGTTGTAATTTGCGCGAATGTTTTGCAAACGGTACTCAACATCATTCGCGGCACCGTTGACAATGTTGCGGAATCTTTCCGGTCCGTGCTTTTTTATGATTTCATCAGGATCCTTGCCGCCCGAAAGCGCAAGAACCCGAACTTTTACACCTGTTTTTGAGAAAGCCTGAATTGCTCTCTTGACCGCCTTCTGTCCTGCTTCGTCGGAATCGTAAGCCAAGAGCACCTCATCGGCATAACGGCTGATAAGATTCACCTGCTCATCCGGCAGCGCAGTGCCAAGACAAGCAATCGAATTTTTAAAGCCTGCCTGATGAAGAGCAATTGTGTCCATATACCCTTCCGTGATTATGAGGCTTCTCTCGCCGCTGTCTTTGGCAAGATTAAGCGCAAAAACACCAGAACCTTTTTTGTATACGAGCGTATCGGAAGTATTGATATACTTCGGCTTGGAATCATCAAGAACTCTGCCGCCGAAAGCAACGACATTGCCTCTGACGTCGATAATCGGTATCATTGCACGGTTGCGGAAATTATCGTAATAGTTAACCTTACCGTTTTTTTCGCTTTTACGTACAAGGTTTGCATCAACCAACTCGCCAGGTGTGTAACCGAGAGAATGGAGGTGATTATAAAGGGCACGCCAATCATCGGGAGCATATCCCATACCGAAGCGTCGGATTGTACCCATACTGTATCCTCGGCTCAAATAGTAATTAAGGCACCCCTTGCCCTTTTCGCTCATAAGCGAATTGTGAAAAAAGCGAGCCGCCTCACGGTTAGCTTCGAGGATTCGACGCCTTCGCTTGCTTAAAGCATCGTCAAAGCCGTCTTCGGGAAGCGCCATACCTGCACGCTGAGCAAGACTTTTTACGGCGTCTATATAGCCGAGATTTTCGATACGCCTGATAAAAGTTACAACGTCACCGCCCGCACCGCAACCGAAGCAATAAAAAGATTGTGTTTCGAGATAGACGGTAAACGACGGAGTTTTTTCGTTGTGGAACGGACAAAGACCATTCATCGTTGTGCCTCTGCGGCGCAAATTGACATAAGGAGAGATAACCTCGGAAATTTCATTTTTTTCCCGAAGCTCACGCAAAAAATCTTCATTCAAGCGATTTGCCATTTCCCTCTCCTTAAACAATGGATAATATTATTATATGTTATAAATATACTGTTTGTTATTGATTCGACCACGAAAGAGGAATAAAAAGCTCCTCAAACTTACGAACCGCAAAACGATCCGTCATACCAGAAATATAGTCGCAGGCAGCACGGTCCGCACCTTCGCGCAGGCATATTTCTTCGTATGCGTTGGGAAGCTCGGCGGGATTATCGGCAAAATAGTGATAAAGCTGCTTTAACATAGTGTCCGCTTTACCCTCTTCACCTTTACAGTAAGGATTTGTGTAAACCTGCGCAAACATAAAGCTGTGAAGTTCTTCAAGTGCTTCGCCGACTTCAGCGTTAAGACAAATATCGTTTTCGCTGTTTTCGATTGCGGAAAGCACAAGTGTATTGATACGCTCGGATTTTGAAAAGCCGAGCACCTTACGGATTGAAATGGAAATATCATCCTCAGACATAACGCCTGCACGTATTGAATCATCAATATCGTGGTTTATATATGCTATTCTGTCTGCCAGACGGACAATTCTGCCCTCAAGTGTTTTTGCGTTTTCACCGTTGGTATGGCGTTCGATTCCGTTGATTACCTCATAGGTAAGATTGAGACCCATACCGTTCTTCTCAAGTTGCTCGCAAACACGCACACTCTGCTCAAAATGGCGATAACCGCCGGGATGAACGGCATTAAGAGCACGCTCGCCGGCGTGGCCGAAGGGTGTGTGACCGAGATCGTGACCGAGTGCAATTGCCTCAGTCAAATCCTCATTAAGACGCAGACCTACTGCAATCGTTCGTGCAATTTGTGAAACCTCAAGCGTATGAGTAAGACGAGTACGGTAATGATCTCCTTCCGGTGATAAGAAAACCTGTGATTTATGTTTCAGACGACGAAAAGCATTGGAGTGAATAATTCTGTCACGGTCGCGTTGGAAGCAGGTACGTATATCGCAAGGCTCTTCTTCGCGTGCTCTGCCGATACTTTCATCGGAAAAAGCAGCATAAGGCGACAAAACAATATGTTCATTCTTCTCCGTTAATTCCCTTATGCTCTGCATAACCTGACTTCACCTTCCTTTTTTTGCGTACAACAGAATTATACCGCGTTTTTCTGAAAAACCCTCCTATTTTGTTTCAAGAAATATTTTATCTGTAACCGTTGAAAAAATTTTTCCGAAACTAGCTTCCGTAAGCTGTGCAACAAACGTGCCGTAAAGATCCTCCGGCATATTGAAACATACCTTTACAATGTCGGTAAATTCGCTGTTTTCAACAGTGCCGCCGCACTCCGGAACAAGAGAAGCGAGCTTACCGTAAAAACCGTAATCGCATTCGCACTCTGCACGCACACACATTGCCATACGAATGATTTCGGCACTGTCAACAGCCAGTTTTGCCGCGTGAGAATAAGCACGGACAAGACCGCCGCCGCCAAGAAGTATGCCGCCGAAATAGCGTGTGACAACAACAACGCAATCGGTCAGACCTTCTTTCTGAAGCACATCGAGCACGGGAATGCCCGCAGTACCCTGAGGCTCACCGTCATCGGAATAGCGTCTTATCTGACCGTCGCGAAGAATGTAAGCATACACGTTATGCTTTGCGTCCCAATGTTTTGATTTTATATCATTGATGAACTGTACCGCTTCTTCCTGCGTTGTTACGGGCTTTGCATAACCGATAAAACGGGAATGCTTGACGGTAAACTCATCACAGTTTTCTTTTTTCAGCGTAAGATATTCCTGCATAAAAATCCTCCGAAACAGAAAAGTTAAGGCGGTGGAAAACCACCGCCTTATATCTTTCTTATTTGCTTTCGAGGTTGTAGCGCTTCTTGAATCTGTCAACACGTCCGCCTGTATCAACAAGCTTCTGCTTGCCGGTGAAGAACGGATGGCACTTTGAACAAATATCAACACGCATATTTGACTTAGTGGAAGATGTCTCGAGAACAGCACCGCAAGCGCAGCGGATCTCAGTCTTCTCGTACTTGGGATGGATACCCTGCTTCATTTCATTTCACCTCTCATTAGGATATTGGAATACATAACGAATGGATTTTATCACACTATTTTGAAAAATGCAAGCATTATTTTAATGAATTTCTATTTTTTTGTAAATTTGTTCAGCTTTACAGCACTTTAATCTCAGTTTTCAGCGAAAGCGGATAAATATAAGCCGACTTCACGGGAAGATCGGTGCATTTTTCCATTGCCTTTGCATATATGCCGAGCTGTTCGCTGTGACGACGCAGAAGTTCAGCCTCGTCCGCTCCCCTGTCGGTCTTATAATCGACGATAACAATACCGCCGTCCTCAACAAAAGCAATATCAAGCATACCCTGAACGACAATTGCTTCATCGCTCACAAGCTCAGGCAAATCGGGATATGCTTCTCTGACAGGCATAAGCATTGCAAACTTCTTTTCACGCATCACCTGTGACGATTTGTTTATACGTGCACAGATATCGGATGCGTAAAACGCTTTTATTTCATCAATACGCAGTTCTTTTGCTTCCTGTTCGGTAAACAAACCTTCTGACACCATACGGCAAATCTGCGAACTGACATCGTTATTCCCAAGGTCACAAAGCTGAAGATACTTATGCGTAAGAGTGCCCTTCTGTGCGGCTGTAAGGCCGCCACTGTTCATAAAAGCAGGTCTTGAAGACGCAAAATGCTCTTTATCAAGAGTTTCATCGGCAAAGCCCGAAGCTTGCTTTTTGGCAATTGCACCACCGAGACAGGCATAAGGATAAACGTAATCCATCCGCTCTTTAATTACCTTCATAAGCTCTTCGTCTGCAGGCGGAGACACTGTAACCGCCTCTTCTGAAGATTCATATATTTCAGGCTCATCAGGCTTGCAGATTGTTGCTTTGAGTGCAAAATCAGCATTTATAACGGTTGACGACACGGAAGAATCGACAAACATACGGAAATCGCACGCATCAATATGCTTTGTAAATATAGGTAACAACCAATCAATATAGGTAGAAGCCGTAGATGCATAACCGTAAGACAGGTTACCATCCTTATCGAAAGCAGTTGTGACGTTGTTAAGCTTTTCTTCATAGTTACAGGTTGCAACCATTACGAGAAGCTCCTTGGCACGTGTCATCGCAACATAAAGAACACGTGTTTCCTCGGAAACATCCATAATTCTCGAACTTAAATCACCCGACACAAACGGAAGAGTCATCAATGACTTGCCGCTGAACTTATCACGCAGTAACATTCCGATTCCCTGAGACTTGCTGAAAACAACGTTGCTTTTTTCCGGATGAATCATTGTTCTTGACAAATCTGCCAGAATGCAAACAGGAAATTCAAGACCCTTGCTCTTGTGGATTGACATAATTTTTACGGCATGTGAATCCTCGCTGATGCCAAACTCCGTTCCCTTCTGCTCAGCTGAATCGATAAATCTGAGGAAAGCACCCAGACCGCAGGCTCCCGTTGCATCAAAACTGCCCGCAAGATCAAGCAAAGACCAAAGATTGGCAACCCTTTGTTCAGGCTCATCAAGAGCTCTTGCAATTGAAATAACGTCGGTTTCGTCAAACAAGCGACGCATAAACTCGGCAGCACCGAGACCAATGCTGATTTTTCTGACGGAATCCAGTTTATCAAGGAACTTCCGACATTTGCGGTTACCGTTTTCCGCGGCGGAAACAACACTTCGGTAAACGGGAACATCACGCTTTGCTCCCGTTCGGATTTCAGCAAGCTCCTGAGCCGTAAATCCGAAAACCGGTGACATCATAACGGCGGTGAGCTGAATATCCAGAAGAGGGTTATCCAGCACACGAAGAAGAGACAGAATTATTCTGACCTCTGCCGAGCCGCTCAATTCACCCTCGACAACACAAACGGCAGGAATACCGATTTCTTCAAGCGCCTGCGCATAGTTTATCATACGTGTTTTGGCGCGTGTGAGAATACATATATCACCCGGAACAACTGCACGTTGAGAATCACCGCTCTTAATCATTCTGCCCGAAGCGATAAGCTGCCTGACGTATTTTGCAACGTGAACAGCTTCACTTTCGTTTTCATCGGGTGCGCGAAGTCTGAACTCAACGTCCGGAGCATCCTGCGGCGGATAAACAGCCTTCGGATTCAGTTGTTCGTTTTCATCATAATTAATTTCACCGAGACGAGGCGACATAAGACGGCTGAAAACAAAATTGACGGCAGACGTAACACCGTTACGGCTACGGTAATTTGAGCTGAGATTGACCCTTGCGGGATAGTTTTTGCCGTCGAATGCAGGCAGGCTGTCGCGTCTGCCCAAAAAGATTTCGGGCATAGCCTGTCTGAAACGATAAATGCTCTGTTTAAC
>JAZRRT010000076.1:0-4125 GCA_045650985.1 Acutalibacteraceae bacterium
CTGAGCGGATTTTTCCGCAAGACCGCTGACTACTGCCGCCTTCAGGTTATCGGACTCAGGCTCGGCACTGTGTTTTACGACAGGAGCCTGCTGAACACTCTGCATCTGAACAGCGTTATTGGCAATATATTCAAGGCAACCCGCATCACGCGCACAAAGCGCATTGAATGAATAGTAAGCATCCATCATCGATGCATTGAGCGGATTTATTATGCCGGCACTCAGACCGTTCTGCATTGCAAGAGAAAAAAATGCCGAATTAATTTTTTCTCTGTTAGGCAGGCCGAAAGAGATGTTTGAAACACCGAGGACGCTGTGCACACCGAGTTCATCCCGGAGAATTTTAAGGGATTCAAGTGTGGGAAGAGCACCGTTTTCGGCGGTGCTTATTGTCATTGTAAGCGGATCGATGATTATATCGGATTTATCTATACCGTACGAAGCCGCGCGGTCAATAATTCTTTTTGCAATAGCCGTACGCTCGCGTGAGGTTTCAGGGATACCGTTTTCATCAAGGGTAAGGCCGACAACCATAGCACCGTATTTTGCGGCAAGCGGAAGCACGGTGCTCATAGATTCTTCAGAGCCGTTTACGGAATTGATAAGCGGCTTGCCGACATATTCACGATGAGCCTTTTCGAGAGCTGCAACGTCAGAAGTATCAATCTGTAAAGGCAGGACAGATGCCTGCTGAACGCGATTGACAGCCTGAGCGAGCACGGTAACCTCATCAATTTCGGAAATACCGACGTTTACGTCGAGCACGTCGGCACCCGCATCCTGCTGAGCAACAGCCTCGTCACAAAGATAATCAAAATTGTTCTCACGAAGTGCCGATTTAAGTTTCGGCTTGCCCGTCGGATTGATGCGTTCACCGATAAGCACGGTTTTTTCACCGAAGAAGACCGTACGGCAACGTGAAGAAACAAAACTTTTACGTTCGGATTTTGCAGGAGTAAAAATACCGAGTTTCGCACAACGCTCAACAACGGCAGAGATATGCCCAGGCGTTGTGCCGCAACAACCGCCGACAGCCGCACAACCAAGGCGCACAAGCTTTTCGGCACTTTCGGCAAAACGAATTGCATCAACGTCGTACGTTGTTTTTCCGTCAACAACAACCGGCATTCCTGCATTTGAGTTGATAAGAACGGGGAGCTTTGTAAACCCGAGAAGCGAAGGGACAAACTCAAGCATCTTATCGGGACCGAAGCCGCAGTTAAGACCTACACCGTCCGCACCCAGACTTTCAATGAGGGCGGCGGCAGTAATTATATCGGCACCGTTCATAAGTCTGCCGTCTTCATCAACGGTGAAGGTAACAACTATGGGAAGAGAAGAGTTTTCTTTTGAAGCAAGCAAAGCTGCTTTAATTTCAGCCGTATCCGTCATTGTTTCGATAAGTATGAGGTCAGCACCCGCCTTCTCACCTGCTGCAACGGTGCGGGCGAAACCTTCGTAAGCCGATTCGAAGCTCAGCGAGCCAAACGGCTCAAGCAACTCACCGTGAGAGGTCATATCAAGAGCAACAAACGCTGTTTTACCGCTTTGCGCAACAGCTTCCTTTGCAACCCTGACACCTGCCTCAGCAATTTCCTCAGGCGAATATTCACCGCCTGCAGGAGCGGAAAAAGTATTTGCCGTGATTATGTTACAGCCGCATTCGAGATAGCGAAGATGAACACTTTTAACTTTTTCAGGTTGTTCGATGCTCCAATGGTCTGCTCGCTTACCTGCAGGCAAGCCGAGCGACTGAAGCATTGTACCCATTGCCCCGTCACAAAACAGAAGCTCTGAGCCAAACTTTTTTCTGAAATCCAAGTTAATTCCCTCACTTTCCGATAATATCCGAAAGATTTGACATAATACTTTCGGCAATATCGGGTTTATTCATAGTGTAAATATGTATGTTGTTGACACCACTTGCAACAAGGTCGATAATCTGATCTGTTGCGTAAGCGATACCTGCCTGCTTCATTGCCGCAGGGTCAGACGCAAATTTGTCTGCAATTGCTTTGAAACGAAGCGGAATGCCCGAGCCTGAAAGTGATACAATTCTGTCAAGCTGTGCGCTGTTTGTAACAGGCATAATACCGGCAACTATCGGCACGTTGATGCCTGCCGCCAAAAGGCGGTACATAAACTTATAAAAAACGTTATTGTCAAAAAACATCTGGGTAGTGAAAAACTGACATCCGCTGTCCGCTTTTATTTTAAGGCCGTCGAGGTCCGCAGAAACACTCGGTGATTCGGGATGACATTCGGGATAACACGCACCGCCGACACAGAAATCGCCGTGCGCTTTGATAAGACCGATAAGTTCACTCGCATGGGTGAATGCACCCGGCACGGAAAGCTCTCCCTTGTCGCCCCTGAGAGCCAGAACGTTTTCAATTTTGTCAGCCTTAAGCTGTTCGATAACAGACACAAGCTTTTCTTCGGTTGTTGAAAGGCAGGTAAGATGAGCAAGGGCTGTAACACCGCAAGCCTGCACCTCACGGCTAAGGTCAACAGTATGTTCGCTTGTGCCGCCGCCTGCGCCGTAGGTAACGCTCATAAAGGACGGTGAGAGTTTTGCAATATCACGAACAACCTGCTTAGCGCCCGAAACCTGCGACCAAACCTTGGGAGGAAAAAGCTCGCACGACACGTTAACTTTGCCGTTGTTGAGAATATCGATAACCTTCAAGAACAAACACCTACCCACTTTTAAAATAATATATTATAATATAGCACACTCCCGTATGATATGCAAACAAAATATGAAGCAATTTAATATTTCGTCAATATGGCAGTAAATTCAGGCAATGTTAAAGAAAAAATATGTATACTTTTACGATTTACCACATTAAAGCAAGTGAAATTCATCCCCTCTTTTACAAAAAATTTACAATTTTCCATTGTGCGCTATTGCAATTTAATGTACAATAAGAAAGATAATGCGATAATATACTCTTTAAAGGAGGAAGGATATGTTAAAAGTTATAAGCTACCTGAAATATGCTGCAGGATATGCTGCTTTGAGTCTCATATTCCTGTTAGTTCAAGCATTTACGGAGTTGCTTCTGCCTTCAATGATGGCAACTCTTGTTGACGACGGTATCGTCAGACTCAACGGACAGGAAGGTCAGATGGCTTTTATTCTGACAGAGGGTGCAAAAATGCTTGCAATCGCTCTTGTCTGCGTTGTTGCGGCGGTAAGCGTAAGCTTTTTTGCCACCAAAACTTCATCTATAATTTCGAGAAAAATGAGACACGACGTATTTGAGCGTGTACTTAAGTTTTCAAATGCGGAAATGGATAAGTTTTCTACCGCATCGCTCATTACCAGAACCACAAACGACATTCAGCAGGTACAGGGAATACTCAGCAGCGGTATCAGACTTGTGTTTTTTGCTCCTGCAATGGCGATAGGCAGTATTATACTGGCATTGAGCAAAAGCAAGGGTATGAGCTGGATTCTTCTTGTTGCGGTAGCGATTTTGATGAGCATAATAGCTATCGGTCTTGTAGCGGCAATGCCTAAAATCAAATCACTGCAAAAGCTAATAGACAAGCTTAACCTTGTCAGCCGTGAAAATCTTTCAGGACTTATGGTAATACGTGCATTCGGCAACGAAAAGCACGAAGAAAAAAGATTTGAAAAATCCAACAAAGACCTTCGTATGACAAACCGATTTGTCCAACGAACAATCGCAATTGTTATGCCTGCGATGACGATAATAATGAACTTTTCAACTATTGCTATCGTCTGGTTTGGTGCAGGCGCAATAAAAGACGGTTCACTTGAAATCGGCGATATGATGGCATATATTCAGTACGCCATGCACGTAATCATGTCATTCCTCTTTATAGCTCTTATCTTTGTCAGCATCCCGCGTGCTATGGTTTCGATCAACCGTATCGCAGAAGTGCTCAGTGCAGAGCCTTCAATCAACGACTCGGAAACTCCAAAAGCGCTTGAAGACACCAAAGGTGTTATTGAATTCAAAAACGTTTCTTTCAAATACAACAATGCAGATGACTGCGTTCTGTCAGACATATCATTCACCGCTCTGCCCGGTCAGACAACGGCATTTATCGGTTCAACGGGCTCGGGTAAGTCAACACTAATCAACCTCATTC
>JAZRRT010000077.1:0-10815 GCA_045650985.1 Acutalibacteraceae bacterium
TCCATTGAGGATGACGATGATTCACTTCCGTTCTGAGAAATCTATAAGGAGGAAATAACATCATGGCATACGAGAGAAATAACGGACGTCCCAACAGAAAAGGCCGCAGAAAAGTCTGCACATTCTGTGTTGATAAGGTTGCTTACATCGACTACAAGGACGTTAATAAGCTTCGCAAGTTCACATCGGAGAGATCAAAGATTCTTCCCCGCCGTGTAACAGGCACATGCGCAAAGCACCAGAGAGAGCTTACAACAGCTATCAAGCGTGCTCGCTACGTCGCTCTTCTTCCCTACACAAGCGACTGATAATTAACTTAACAAAAAAAGCGTTGTCGTCAGACAACGCTTTTTTTATTTGTTTATTTTGTTAAATGTTCAGTATTCTTTTCTTTACCGCGTCAAATTCTTCCTGCGTCAGCGCACCGTTGTCGAGCAAATCTTTGTATTTTTGTATCGCATCTGCATCGGTAATATGTTTTGAACCGACATCAGGCGGCGCAAAAACAATCGGCTCGGGTTTTACGGGTGCTGCAATTTTTTCAACCTTTTCGGGTGCGGGTCGGTTAATAACAGCAGGCCGTTCAACAGCAACTCTGACGGGCGCAGGCGGTGCAGGAGGAATCGGTACTGCAGGCTGAACGTCAGCGTTCTGCGGTGCAGAATTTTTATCTTTTTTGTAGGGGTCTGCAAGCCAACGTATAACAAAAAATGAAATAAGTGAAGTCGGAAGATACACCATAATAATTTTTTTGAATAAGTAACTTAAATACCAGTTTTTGTATTCATCAATTATAAATTCAAAAACATTATCATGAGTATAATACAGATACTCTCGAAGACTGAATTGAAAAGAAGCAATAATAATTGTCATTGTAAGAAAATACAAAACAGAAAAAACAAAATAAAATACGGCAATAAGAACAGTAGTTGAATTTTTCCGCTTCAGGGTGAATTTTTTAAACTTCGGTGATTTGATGATAAGCAAGAAACAAACCACACTGATTAAAACCGAAAGTAATAACTGACAGATATAATCGTCAGCAAGAAAAATACCGGTTAAAGTGCCTAAGAAAGCGCCAAAACCATATTCTGCTATCTCAATTAACGGCCGAAAAAAAGAAACTGAAATATCAAAGATGACAGGCAGAATAAGAGAGACAGAAAGAACAGCAGGAACAGAAAAGTTCGGCTTCCTGAAAAAGAGAGTTATAGCCAAAGCTGACAGCAAAACAACACGCAAAAAGGGATAAATGATATGTTCCAGAATCTGGAATATATTACCGGAGAAAAAATAATCAAGGTTAAGGCAGGCTTTGTAAAAGAAATAAACGATAAAAGCAACGGCAACAAAAACAGCGGGGCAAAGCCTGATTTTCCTTGCTTTTTCAGGTTCGGTTAAGGGTGACTGCATTATCGGCGCAGTGTTTACATTACTCATTTTTTCACTCCAATCTTTAGGCCGTTTATATCATCTGTTGAGGATTATTTGTTTAGCTTTTTCAAATTCTTCCTGAGTCAGCGTGCCGTTATCAAGAAGCTCCTTGCATTTGACAATATCATTAATAAATAAGGAAGAATCGACTTCAGCTTTCGGTTGAACGACGGGGTTTGGACGGAAATTTGCAGGAGTTTTTTGTTTTTCGGTAACGGCAGGCGAATTAACAGCAACTCTGACGGGCGCAGGCGGTGCAGGGGGTATCGGTGCGGCAGGCTGAACCACTTTAATCTGCGGTGCAGAATTTTTATCCTTTTTGTACGGGTTTGCAAGCCAGCGCAGAACAAAAAAGAAAAGAAGAGAGATAAGAGGAATTACAAAAACAGCTTCTCTGATGGCATAACGTAAAAGACCGTTAATTTCAGCGTAGATTATCTCAGAAACAAAGTAAAAAACAAAATAGACTGCGGGAGTTAAAAAGATTAACAGGTTTTTCAATATTTTTTTCTTTGGCGGTTTTAAAAGAAAGAGAAAAGAAACGGCGGGAATAGAAAATTTTAGAATTAGCCGCGATAAAGAACACGATAAAGAAATAAAAGAAAGAAGGTATAAATTGATGGAATCGTAACGGAAATCGTAAAAATTGAATTTGTAAATAAAATCAAGAACGCAGTCTAAAAATTCGGGTATTGTAAAAGTGAAAAAAAGAACAACAGGTAAAATCAGATTCCGCTTTTTAGTGAAGAAAACAATAATCAGAGCCGTCAACGCCAAAAGATAAAAAGCAAAAATAACAATATTATAAATAACAACTTGAAAAAATTTTTGATCGTAATTAGGATAAATAAGGAAGTTGTAATAAGCAAAACCAAATGTTCTGTTGATAAAAAAATAGAATATTAATTCTACAAACAGAAGACCGAAGGTAACAAAAACAGCGGGACAAAGCCTGGTTTTCCTTGATTTTTCAGGGTCGGTTAAGGGTGACTGCGTTATCGGCGCAGTGCTGACGGTGCTCATACTTTTACCTCCATTGAAAAAAATTTATCGAAATCTATTATATATCATCGTTTTTTGTTTAGCAAGACTATTTTCGGCAGTATAAAGGTGGCTTCGGGGATAAAAAAGGGAGGATTATATATGTTTGAGCCGGAATTTGCAGAGTTGGTTCAGTTTTGTATTTGTATTAGTTTATTTTATTGACTTTTATTATACAGAATGCTATACTTTTATCTGTATAAACATAAATAATAAAAAGAAAGGAATATTACTTACTATGAAAAAGAAATTTTTGAAAACAGGTGCGATTCTTCTCTGTCTTGCGTCAATAATTACTGTGTTTGCAGCATGCACCAAGGAGCTTGACGAAAACGGACTTCTCTACAAAGAAAACGGCAAAATTTATTTCCGCAAAGATGTAAATGACGATGCTTATGAGCTTGTAACAGACGAAAACGGCGTTACCGTTGTTGATGAAAACGGTAATATGCTCTGGAAGGTTACGGATGCAAACGGCGTTGAGGGCACTCACCCCGTTTCGTTCCCTCACTATCTTCAGGACGGTAAGACAATCGAGTGCCAGCAGTTTACAATAAAGTGCCCCAAGGGCTGGCAGAATATCGGTAACTTCAAGATTATGCTCAAAAACGTTGACGAAGGTCTTCAGATTGACTATTCATACCTTCAGCCTGACGAAGAAAAAGGCGAAGGAAAGAGAACGGTTGACAGTGTGCTTGCTGATTACGAAAAGCTCTTCGGTCAGTCCGGCGAAATTTCACGCACAAAGACACAGGTTGCAGGCCGCGATGCCGAAAAACTGATTATCGACGTGTTTGAAGGCGGCGAAGCTTATATGGAAGTTTACTGCATTGAGGTCGGCTCCGGCCTTATGGTATTCAACTGCACATATACAGACATTGCAAACAAGGGCACCTTTGATTTCAAGGCTGTTCTTGACACAATTGAGTTCAGAATCTGATTTTAAGATAAAATAAAACGAAGGAGTTAAAAATATGCTTTTTTCACAGGATATCGGTATTGACCTCGGCACCGCCAACACCCTTGTATTCGTAAAGGGTAAGGGCATTGTAATAAGAGAACCCAGCGTTGTTGCCGTTGACGTACGCACACAGCCGCCCAAGGTTGTTGCCGTCGGCGCAGAGGCAAAGGAAATGATTGGCCGTACACCCGGCTCAATTACTGCTGTCCGTCCCCTCAAGGACGGTGTTATTGCCGACTTTGACGTTACGGCCGATATGCTCAAGGCATTTATCAAGCGCGCAATCAGCGGTTCACCTTTCAACAGAGCAAGAGTTATGATTTGTATTCCCTCGGGCGTTACGGAGGTTGAGCGCAGAGCCGTTCACGATGCCGCACGCTCCGCAGGCGCAAAATACGTTTCACTTATCGAAGAGCCTATGGCAGCCGCAATCGGCGCAGGTCTTCCCGTAAGCGAGGCAACAGGCAGCATGGTTGTAGATATCGGCGGCGGTACGGCAGAGGTTGCCGTGCTTTCACTCGGCGATATTGTTACGTCACGCTCGGCAAGAGTTGCAGGTGACGATTTTGACGATGCAATTATTGCATATATCAAGAAGAAGTATAACCTGCTTGTCGGTGAGCGTACGGCAGAAGATATTAAAATCCGCATCGGCTCTGCCTATGCTTACGAGGGCGAAGGCGCAATGAACGTTAAAGGCCGTAACCTTATGGACGGTCTGCCCAAGAACGTTGAAGTTACTTCGGAAGAAATCCGCGAGGCTCTTTCCGACCCTGTAAGCCAGATTATCGATGCCATTCGTTCCACCCTCGAAAAAACTCCCCCCGAGCTTGCAGCCGATATTATCGACCACGGGATTATGCTCACGGGTGGCGGCGCTCTCCTCAGAGGTCTTGACAAGCTTATCGAAATTGAAACAAAGATGCCCGTTCACATTGCACAGAATCCGCTTGACTGTGTTGTTGACGGCACAGGTATCTGCCTTGAGAACGATGCACTCGGCACGCTCAGCGGCCAGAAAAAGAAAAAGAGGTAATTAATCGATGCGCAGCTTTTTCAAAAGCTCACGATTTAAGGGTTTTGTCGGCATTTTTGCAATTCTTTTGCTCGGCATAATTTTTGCCGCCGCAACCGAAAGCGGTTCTTCGCCTGCTTCGGTTGTGCTCGGCACGGTTTTCTCTCCGCTTCAGAGAGTTTCTGCCGCAATCGCAGACAGCGCGGATAATTTTTCGGTCTATTTCCGCTCTGCCGCCAGCTATGCTGAGCGTGTGGAGGAGCTTGAGTCTGAGCTTGCAGACAGCAGAGCACAGATGGTTGACTACGAAAAGACAAAGCAGCAGCTTGATTTGTATGCCGAATTCCTTGAGCTTAAGAAAGAAAATGAAGATTTTAAGTTTGCCAGCGCTTCCGTCATCGGCAAGGATAGTACGGATGCGTTTGGTACTTTTACGCTCAATAAGGGTACACTCGACGGCGTACGCGAGCGTTGCCCCGTAATATACGGCAAATATCTTGTCGGCGTGGTGGTGAAAACTGCGCCGACTTATTGCGTTGTAAACACAGTTCTTAACCCGAGCGTTAACGTAAGCGCTTATGAGGTGCGTACGAGAGAAGAGAGTTTCGTCACAACAACCGTTGACCTTGCGGCTAACGGTCAGTGCCGCCTGTCTGCCCTCGAAAAATCAACCTCAATTGCTCCCGGCGGCATTGTCTGCACGGTAGGCAGCAGCACTTACCCCGCAGACCTCATCATAGGTGTTGTCAATGAGGTAAGGGACGAAACGGTTGATACTTCGTCTTATGCGGTTATTGATACGCAGGTAGATTTCTCACAGCTTCGTGACGTGTTTATTATTACCGAGTTCAGAGGTATGGGCGTAGTAGAAACGGATTGATTCCGCATACGGAACGTTTTTTGGTAAACAGCAAGCTAACGGTAAGCTTGCGTTATTGAATGGCAGAAACTTACCCCGTCAGATGTCGCATACGGAACGTTTTTTGATGAACAGCAAGCTAACGGGGAGCTTACGTTATTGAATGGCAGAAACTTGCCCCGTCAGATGTCATTCCCTGAACCCATCAACTTAATTGAGGTATCAAAAAAGGAGGAAGGAAATTGATTCCGCAGGTGTGGAAAGAAAATAAACCGAAAATAATGCGCCGCGGATTTTTCTTTCTTGTGGTGCTGTTGTTTGGTTTGCTTCAGATTTCGGATGTGTTGCCTGCTTTTTTCGGCATAAGGTTTTTGCCGCTGTTGCCGTTGACGGTAGTGCTTGGTATGTTTGAGCGCGAAACCTACGGACTTTATTACGGATTGCTGGCGGGCATTATGTGGGATATAAACGTAGGTCACGGCGATGGCTTCAATGCGTTTTTCTTTGCGCTTGTCGGCTTTGGCTGCGGTTTGCTTATGACGTATCTTATGATGAATAACCTTATCACGGCAAGCATACTCTGCTCGCTGTGGACTTTGATATATTTTATTGTCAGTTGGTTTGTTTTTTTTGCGGTAAAGGGTGTGGACGGCGGCTTTACGGTTTTGTTGACGGATTATCTTCCGACGGCACTTGTCAATATTCTCACTCTGCCCGTTTATTACTATGCGGTGCGCGCGGTGATGAAAACGTTCAAGCTGATGGAAAACGATGAACTTTCATTTTGATTTTAAGGGATAAGGAAAAGAGGTGAGCGGTTTGCACAGAAAAAGTAAATACACTCCGAGAGGTCTTGCGGCTATAATCGCTCTGAGCCTTTTACTTGTGGTTTTCACGGGCGTACTTTTTAAGATTCAGGTTATAGACGCCGATAAATATGCTGCTGCAGGCTCTTCAATTAAGGTTAAAACCGTTAAGGTTGAGGGTGCGCGCGGCGAAATACTTGACCGTAACGGCAGCCCGCTTGTTACAAACAGGCAGGGCAACTCGCTGATTTTTGATTACTCTTATTTCCCTTCCGCCAAGGAGCAGGGAAAACGAAACCAGATAATAAATGCGCTGATTGATTTGTTTGAGCAAAAGGGCCTGGAGTGGATTGACAGCCTGCCGATTGTTATGGCGGCGGACGGAAAAAACTATGCCTTTGAAGCCGACAGGGAGAAGGATATTGACGAGCTGAAAACAGAGATACTCGAGCTTCAGAATTATGCAACGGCGCAGAACTGTATGGATGCGCTTATACAAAAGTATGAGCTTGAATCGTACGACCCGGTAAAGGCAAGAAAAATTGCTTCGGTCTGCTACGGAATGAGGCGACTTATTTTCTCGGTCAGCTCGCCGTATACTTTTGCGGATGATGTGCCGATAGACGTTGTGGCGCTGATTAAGGAAAATAATTCTTTCTTCCTTGGTGTTGACGTTGAGATTGTAACCTACCGTGAGTACAGCGACGGCACGCTGATGCCTCACATTCTCGGCAGAGTCGGTCTTATCAGCGCAGAGGAATATAAGGAGAAAAAGGATGCAGGCGAATCGTATGCGCTCAATGCCCTTATCGGTAAAGACGGCATCGAAAGCGCGATGGAAAGCTACCTGCGCGGTACTGTCGGAATAAAAACCGTCAGCACGGATGCCGACGGCAACGTTACAACGGATTACAGCATCGACCCGATGCAGGGCAACACGGTTATAATGACGGTTGATAAAAACCTGCAGGAAGTTGCAAAGGATGCGCTGTCAAAAGGTCTTGAATCGCTGAGGGAAGACAGTATGGTTGACCCTGCGGGCGCAGTTATTATTCAGGATGTAAACAACGGTGAAATCCTCGCAAGCTACTCTTACCCGAGCTACGATATTTCAACCTTTTCGCAGGATTACAGTATGCTCCGCGATGCGACAAATTCGCCTTTGTGGAACAGAGCTCTTATGAGCACGTATTCGCCCGGTTCAACCTTCAAACCCTGTACGGCAATTGCCGCACTTGAAGAGGGGCTTATCACAACAGATACTTATTACAGATGTACGCGTGCCCATACCTACCTCAACCACAGGTTCCAATGTTTGCAGCAGCACGAGCATCTGACGATGAACGTTGTTTCCGCAATCAACGAATCGTGTAATATTTTCTTCTATAACGTTGCGGAGAATACGGATATTCAGACCATCAACGAATATGCAACAATTCTTGGTCTGGGTCAGAAAACAGGTGTTGAGCTGTCCGAGGCTACGGGCAGACTTGACAGCCCCGAATACCGCGCATCAATCAATCAGGAGTGGATGCCCGGTTTCACGCTTCAGAATGCCATCGGTAACGGCGGCAGTATGTTCTCGCCCGTGCAGCTTGTCAACTACTGTTCGACAATTGCAAACGGCGGCACAAGATACAAACCGCACTTTATAAAAACGGTAAAATCATCCGATTATAATTCAACGTTGCTTGAAAACAATGCAACGGTTGTTCTCGAAACAGGCATTTCAAGCGGTACGCTTGCCACCGTGCGCAGAGGTATGGAGCTTGTCGGTACGATAGGCTACTGTAAGAATGCGTTCAAGAATCTGCCCGTAACGGCGGCGGCAAAAACAGGTACGTCGCAGGTTGACCGTAAGATAAACGGCGTAACAGTAACGACAAACAACGGCTTCCTCATCACCTACGCCCCTGCCGATAATCCGCAGATTGCTATATGTATTGCGGCCGAGGGCGCCGGCAGCGGCTCGTCGCTTGCGCCGATTGCGGCAAAGATTTACGATTACTACTTCAATGAAATGGGCACGCTGGAAGAACCTCAGCTTGAGGGTGAGCTGCTCATATAAAAAACGGAATAAAAAAACTTCAAATATGAAAGGCGGAAAAGAAAATGGATATTATGCAGGCAAAACTCGCAGTTATTGAAGCAGGCAAGAAGCTTGTAGAAAAAGGCCTTATCGCAAGAACTTGGGGTAACGTCAGCTGCCGTATAAGCGCAGATGAGTTTGTTATTACACCCAGCGGCAGATCTTATGAGGATCTTACTCCCGATGAGATTGTTACTGTTAAGATTGATGACCTGTCTTACGAGGGCGACGTAAAGCCTTCATCAGAGAAAGGTGTTCACGCATCAGCCTATAAACTCAGACCCGATTGTAATTTTGTTATTCATACACATCAGATTAACGCATCCGTTGTCAGCGTAATGGGCAAGGATATGCCCGTTGCCGACGAGGCTTATGCAAAGGTGCTCGGCAACGTTGTGCCGCTTGCTTCCTACGGTATGCCCAGCACAAAGAAGCTCAAGAAGGGCGTTTTCAACGCAATTAAGGATTATCCGTCATCAAAGGCTGTCATTATGTCAAACCACGGCGCTGTATGTATGGGTAAGGACAGCGAGGATACGTTCCTTATCACTCAGACACTTGAAGACGCTTGCTACAATCACCTTGCACAGAAGTACAATATCTACACAAACAACAAGCCCGTATGCTATTCATCCGTGCGCGCAGGTTCAAACTTCATCCTCAAGGGTGATGACGGCTCCGAAACAGGTTTCCTTATCTCCGACAGAGGCGATATGGGCACAATTGTAATGGCAGGCGTACACAGAGATATTTACATTTCACGCAAAGATATAAACGCAATCGTACAGTCGGGCACTCCCGACATTATGGGCGCTGCAAAGAAATGCGGCAAGAAGCTCAGACCGCTCCTTGATGACTTTGCTCAGATTGCAGGCACAACCGTGCGCGTTGCAAAGAACAGCTCAAGTACGGTCAAGGCACTCAAGGGCAGAAACGCTGTCTTTATGCCTGACGGCACAGCGCTTTGCTGTGGCCCCGATGAGGATGATGCAAAGGCTGTTGAGATGGTTGTTGACAAAAACTGTAAGGCATACCTTGCCGCAGATGCTTTTGATGCCGTCAAGTACATCAGCCGCCTTGATTCCGTAGTTATGCACCTTGTCTATAAGATGAAGTACTCCAAGCAGAAGAATAAATAACCGACAATTCTCAAACAAATAGACGGGGTAGGTTTATGTTTTCAAAGGTTAACAGTGTCGGCATATTTGGTCTGGCAACGTATATGGTTGAGGTCGAGGCAGACGTTTCAAGCGGTCTGCCCCGCTTCGACGTTGTCGGCTTGCCCGATACGGCTGTAAGTGAATCACGAGAGCGCGTTCGCTCTGCGATGAAAAACGCAGGGCTGTCGTTTCCTGTGGGCAGAATTACCGTAAACCTCGCTCCCGCCGACAAGCGCAAGGAAGGTCCGCTTTACGATTTGCCGATTTTTGTTGCGCTTCTTCAGGCTACGGGTCAGCTCCGCTGTAACCTCAACGGCAAAGCTTTTATCGGCGAGCTTTCTCTCAACGGAGATATACGCCGCGTAAACGGTGTGTTGCCGATGGTGATTGAGGCACAGCAGAGAGGAATTGAAGAAATTTTTGTGCCCGACGTCAATGCGGCTGAAGGCTGTGTTGTAAAAGGAATAAAGGTCTATCCCGTCAGAAACGTTTTTGAGCTTCTTTCTCACCTGAGAGGCAGTGAGAGTATATCTCCTGCCGAGGCGGCGGATTATACGGAGCAGGGTCTTGCGCCCGACGTGCCTGATTTCAGCGACGTAATGGGTCAGTTTGAGGCAAAGTTTGCGCTTGAGGTTGCCGCCGCGGGCGGACACAACGTTATGATGATAGGTCCTCCCGGCTCAGGCAAGAGTATGCTCGCAAAGCGTCTGCCCTCAATTCTGCCCGATATGACTTTTGAAGAATCAATCGAAACAACCAAGGTGCACTCCGTTGCGGGTGCGTTGCCGCACGGTGTTTCGCTTATCCGCTCGCGTCCCTTCCGCTCACCGCATCATTCCGTTTCGCCCGCAGGCTTTGCAGGCGGCGGAGGCGGCTCGATGCCGCGCCCGGGCGAGATGTCGCTTGCTCACAACGGCGTTCTTTTTCTCGATGAATTGCCCGAGTTTGCAAAAACTACTCTTGAAGCAATGCGCCAGCCTATGGAGGACGGCGTTATAAATATCACCCGTGTTGCAGGCACGGTTTCGTATGCGTGTTCGTTTATGCTTGTGTGTGCGATGAATCCCTGCCCGTGCGGATTCTACGGCCACCCGACAAAGCAGTGCACCTGCTCGCACGGCTCTGCAAGCCGTTACCTCAACCGTGTTTCAGGACCTCTGCTCGACAGACTCGATATTCATATCGAGGTGCCGCCCGTAGATTATGATGACCTTTCTGCAAAGACAAAATCTGAAAGCTCTGCAGAAATTAAAAAGCGTGTTAACGCCGCAAGGCAGATTCAGCGTGAGCGATTCAAGGGCACAGCCACACTCTGCAACGCAAAGATGACCCCTGCACAGACACGTCAGTTCTGCGTTGTTACCGACAGAGCAAACGAAATGCTCAAAAATGCGTTTGACCGACTCGGTCTTTCCGCCAGAGCTTACGATAAAATCCTGCGTGTTGCACG
>JAZRRT010000078.1:0-26843 GCA_045650985.1 Acutalibacteraceae bacterium
GCAGGTAGCATCTCTGTATGCGGCTGTTGCTAACGGCGGCGAATATTATTCGCCTTATGTTGCAGAAGGTGAATGTGATGAGAAAGGAGTGTTCAAAAGGACGCACGAAAAAGGTTTTCCGCACAAAGTGTTCAGTAAAGAAACTGCGGATACAATTTCTGCTTGTCTTGAATTAACGGTCAGAGAAGGAACGGGAGCAAACGCAAAAACGGGAAATTTCGATGTAGCAGGTAAAACCGCAACTGCTCAGACAGGTGATTTTTCAAACGGTGATGAACGATTGGTCACTTGGTTTTCAGGCTTCTTTCCGTATGAAAACCCAAAATACGTTCTTGTTGTGATGTGTGAAGATGGTGTGTCGGGCTCATCTGATTGCGCTCCCGTTTTTGCAAAAGTTGCATCAATGTTTAATTTTGACGATAAATAGTTTTATAACCTCTTTACTTTATTATAATAATTATGATATAATGTGATGATAAAATCTGTGCTGGGGTTATGTGATGAGAATTTTAGGTATTGATCCGGGATATGCAATAGTCGGCTACGGAATAATTGATTACAACGCAAACCATTTTTCTGTTGTTGATTACGGTGCGGTTACCACAAAGGCACATACGCCTTTTGAAAACAGGCTTGCCGCAATTTACGACGGCCTTACACAGATTATTTCTGCCTATAAGCCTGATGCAATGGCGATTGAAAAACTCTTTTTCAATACAAATACAACAACCGCGATAGATGTTGCGCAGGCCAGGGGAGTTATTGTTCTTTCAGCCGCTCGTGCAGGGATTGATATTGCTGAATATACACCGCTTCAGGTTAAACAGAGCGTTGTCGGTTATGGCAGAGCAGAAAAGAAGCAGGTTCAGGAAATGACCAGATTGATGCTCAACCTCAAGTCTGTGCCGAAGCCTGACGATACGGCTGATGCTCTTGCTCTTGCTATCTGTCACGCGCATTCAGCGGGATCGTTACTTGGCAGAATTAATGTTAACGGAGGGTAAAATATGTTTTATTCACTTACGGGTAAGGTTGTATACACCGATGAATCGAGTGTTGCGCTCAGTTGTTCAGGTGTTGCCTTCCGCTGCTATACGAGTTTCAATACACTTTGCAAAATAGGTTCTGTCGGCGAAACGGTTACTCTTTATACATATCTCAGTGTTCGTGAGGATGCTCTTGATTTATTCGGCTTTGCGGATTCTGCTGAGCTTGATTGTTTCAAGATTCTTATCGGAGTTTCCGGTGTTGGTCCTAAGGCGGGTCTTGCTGTTCTTTCGCGCCTTACACCTGATAAACTTTCACAGGCTGTTGCCTGCGGTGATGTTAAAGCTATTACCGCTGCACAGGGTATCGGTCCTAAAATTGCCCAGAGAATCATTGTTGAGCTTAAGGATAAACTTGCACCTTTCTCATCGGGTGCATCCTCTGTCGGCTTTGCTGATGTTGCTCAGAATATCTCAGGCGGTGCGGAAAGTGATGCTGTCGATGCCCTTATGTCGCTTGGCTTTACCCGTTCGGAAGCAAGTCTTGCAGTAGGCAAACTTGACAAAAATCTTTCGCTCGACGATATGATAAAAAAAGCTTTGCTCAGCCTTTCCGGCAATTTATAATTGAGGTGAGAAACTATGATGGATGAAATGGACTTTGAAAACCGAATTGTTGCTTCGGGATACACACCCGAGGATAACGATATTGAGCTTTCTCTCAGACCTCAGCACATAGATGATTATATCGGACAGGAAAAGGTCAAGGAGAATCTGCGTATATATATTGAGGCGGCAAAATCAAGGTGTGAGCCGCTGGATCACGTTTTACTCTATGGCCCTCCCGGACTCGGTAAAACAACGCTTGCCGGCATCATCGCAAATGAGATGGGTGTTAATTTTCGTGTAACTTCAGGTCCTGCAATCGAAAAACCCGGTGATCTTGCAGCGCTTCTTACTAACCTCAACGAAGGTGACGTGCTTTTTGTCGATGAAATTCACCGTCTTTCGCGTGCAGTAGAAGAGGTTCTTTATCCTGCTATGGAGGATAATGCACTCGACATTATAATCGGAAAAGGCCCCTCTGCCAGATCAATTAGGCTTGTCCTCAAACGTTTTACGCTTATCGGCGCAACAACTCGTGCCGGTCAGCTCAGTGCCCCTCTTCGTGACAGATTCGGTGTCATATTCAGGCTTGAGTTATACACACCCGAGGAACTTGCCGGTATAGTTAAGCGCTCTGCGGGCATACTCAACATTGGAATAGATGAAGATGGTGCTTTGGAGATTGCTTCCCGCTCACGAGGCACTCCGCGTATTGCCAACCGCCTGCTCAAGCGCGCAAGAGACTTTGCGCAGGTGCTCGGAAAAGGTACGATTGATCTTGAGAGTGCACAGCTTGCGCTTAACCGTATGGAAATAGATGAGCTCGGTCTGGATAATATTGACAGGCTGTTGCTTACGTCAATCATTAAATTTTATAAAGGCGGTCCTGTCGGACTTGAGACCATTGCTGCGGCAATCGGTGAAGAGGCAGTTACGATTGAGGATGTTTATGAGCCGTATCTGATGCAGATAGGTTTCCTCAGCCGTACTCCCCGAGGCAGAATGGTTACACCTGCCGGATATGCACATCTCGGTATTCCTGTGGAGGGTCAGCAATCTTTGTTTTGAAAGGATTGATTTTTATTGGGCAGACTTTTCGGGACTGACGGTGCAAGAGGTATTGCAAACAGTGAACTTACATGTGAGCTTTCTATGCAGATAGGACGCGCAACAGCAATGCTTCTTACTCACGCAAGCCGAAAAAGACCTCGTGTTCTTGTAGCAACAGATACAAGAATATCATCACAGATGTTACAATCCGCCATTGCTGCGGGATTTTGTTCAATGGGTGCCGATGTTTTGCTTCTCGGTGTTTTGCCGACTCCTGCGGTGGCTTTTCTTGTCAGGGAATACGGTTACGATGCCGGAGTTATGATTTCAGCGTCACACAATCCTTGTGAATATAACGGTATTAAAATATTCAAATCAGACGGATATAAGCTTCCCGATGAGCTTGAGGAACAGATTGAAGCAATCATTCTTGACGGAACGCCGATTCCCGAAGTAAAAACAGGCGGTGACGTCGGACGCATACGCTCGTCTGATACACCGAGGTTCGATTATATCGAACATCTGCTCGAAACTGTCGATAACGATTTTTCAGGTATGAAAATTGCACTTGATTGCGCCAACGGTTCAGCTTCGTTTACCGCACCTGAGCTTTTTACTGAGCTTGGTGCTGATTTTGAGGTTCTCTCTGCAGTTCCAAACGGTATAAATATTAACCGCGAGTGCGGTTCAACCGATATGAGGGCACTTCAGAAATTTGTTCGCGAAAACAACTGTATGGTTGGTTTTGCGTTTGACGGTGATGCTGACAGACTTTTGGCTGTTGATGAAAACGGAAATGTTGTCGACGGAGATAAAATTGTCGCAATCTGCGCCAAACATCTTAAAAGTAAAGGTTTGCTGAAAAACAACACCGCTGTTGTTACGGTTATGACCAATCTCGGTTTTCACGATTATTGCAAAGCAAACGGAATTGACGTTGAGGTTACGACAGTTGGAGACCGATACGTTCTTGAAAGAATGCTTGACGGCGGCTTTTGCCTGGGAGGCGAACAATCGGGACATGTCATATTTCTTGATTATGCAACAACAGGCGACGGTCAGCTTACAGCTGTTCAGCTACTTCAGATTATTAAGCAAAGAGGAAAAACGCTCAGTGAGTTAGCCGCTGAGTTAGAACCTTATCCGCAGATTACAATCAATGTAAAAGTTTCAAACATTGGTAAGGCGCGCTACTCAAACGACGTCGAAATAAAAAAGGCGGTAGCAAACGCCGAAAAAGAACTAAACGGAGTTGGCAGAGTGCTTGTGCGTGTTTCGGGAACCGAGCCGCTAATCAGAATTATGGTAGAAGGAAAAGACGAGATAAAAATAAAACAGATTGCCGATGAATTGGCAATTGTTATAAAAGGACGTTTAATTTAACGATTTCAGAGGAATTTATATGAGAATTTCAGGTAATTGGAAAGATTATGAACTGTTGGATTGCACAGACGGTGAGCGTCTTGAGCGTTGGGGCGATGTTATTCTGATTCGTCCCGATCCGCAGGTAATTTGGAAAACGGGCAGACGTCACCCTATGTGGCGTAAGGCTAATGCAAGATATAACCGTTCGCAGACAGGCGGCGGAAAGTGGGAGATACTCGGCAAGCTTCCCGACAGGTGGGAGATTTCATACGGTGATCTCACCTTTAATATCAAAACGATGGGGTTCAAGCATACGGGACTTTTTCCGGAGCAGGCTACCAACTGGGATCTTGTCCGTTCTATGATTGAAAAGGCAGACCGACCTCTCAAGGTGCTCAACCTTTTTGCTTATACGGGCGGTGCTACCGTTGCAGCTCTCAAGAGCGGTGCGCAGGTAACTCACGTCGACGCATCTAAGGGTATGGTACAGTGGGCAAAGGAAAACGCGGCATCAAGCGGTGTTCTCGACGGTAAAGTTCGCTGGCTTGTTGATGACTGTATAAAGTTTGTTCAGCGAGAAATACGCAGAGGCAACAAATACGACATCATCATTATGGATCCTCCTTCGTACGGCAGAGGTCCGGGCGGTGAAGTGTGGAAGCTCGAAGATGAGGTTTATGCTTTTGTTGCTCTTTGCGAACAGCTCCTTTCCGATGATGCTGTTGCAATGCTTATTAATTCATACACAACCGGTTTGTCACCTTCCGTAATGGAGTACATACTCGGTTCGGTTGTTGTGCCTGCTCACGGCGGCAGCGTTTCCGGTCAGGAGCTTGGCTTGCCTGCAACACTTTCAGGTATGGCATTGCCCTGCGGTGCGACTGCAATTTGGAGTAAACAGGAAAGTTAAAATTATGGGAAATATAATTGAGTTTGATAACGTCAGTTTCCGTTACGAGTCGGACAATGAAGGCGAAACCTTGCCTCTTGCCGTTGACGGTGTGAGTATAGGGTTTGAAAAGGGCAGTTTTGTTGCGGTTTTAGGTCATAACGGTTCGGGTAAGTCAACACTTGCCAAGCTGACAAATGCGATAAATGTTCCCGAAAGCGGTAAGGTAACCGTTGACGGTATGGATACTTCCGATGAAAAACAGACCGATGCAATACGCAGAACGGTTGGTATGGTTTTTCAGAATCCTGATAATCAGATCGTTGCAACCATCGTTGAAGATGACGTTGCCTTCGGCCCCGAAAACCTCGGTGTAGCGCCCGAAGAAATCAGACAGCGCGTGGACGATGCGCTCAAGGCTGTCAATATGTATGATTATCGAACAAGTGAGCCGCATAAGCTTTCAGGCGGACAGAAACAAAGGGTTGCAATTGCCGGCGTTATTGCGATGCAGACGAGCTGTATCGTGCTTGATGAACCGACGGCTATGCTCGATCCAAACGGCAGGCGAGAGGTTCTCTCGACTATAAAAAAACTTAACAAAGAAATGGGAATTACGGTAATTCTGGTTACTCATTTTATGGATGAGGCTGTGCAGGCAGACAGAGTTGTTGTAATGGATAACGGAAAAGTTATAATGGACGGCACTCCGCGTGAGGTTTTTTCCGATTCGGAAAAGCTTATTTCCGTTGGTCTCGACGTTCCGCAGGCGACTCAGCTTGCTTTTGCTCTCAATAAGCAGGGCATAAATATTGAGCCTGACCTTCTTGATGAAAACGAATGTATTAATGCTGTATGTGCACTATTAAGGAGTAACTGATGCCGATTATTTCATTGAAAAATCTTACTCATACTTACAGTGCGGGCACACCGCTTAGTGTGAGTGCGATAAAAGACATAAATTTGGATATTGAAAGCGGTGAACTGGTTGGCATAATCGGCCATACCGGTTCGGGTAAAAGTACCCTTGTGCAACATCTTAACGGACTTCTTAAGCCTACAAGCGGCAACGTAATTATAGACGGCGAAGACATCTGGTCGAATAAGAAGAAAATCCGTTCTGTCAGGTTTAAGGTCGGTTTGTGTTTTCAGTACCCTGAATATCAGCTTTTTGAAGAAACGGTTTACAAAGATATTTCTTTCGGTCCCAGGAATATGGGAATGTCAAAAGACGAAATCGACAACAGTGTGCGTAAAGCAGCTGATTACGTCGGCTTGAAAAAAGAACTTCTCGATAAATCACCGTTTGATTTGTCAGGCGGTGAAAAAAGAAGGGCTGCCATAGCCGGTGTTATGGCAATGAATCCGAAAATACTTATTCTCGATGAGCCTACTGCGGGACTTGATCCGAAAGGCAGACGAGAAATTCTTGATATGATTGTTGACTATAAGCGTAAAACGGGCAGTACAGTGCTTCTTGTTTCTCACAGCATGGAAGACGTTGCAAGTGTTGCGACAAAAATTCTTGTTATGAATAAGTCGCAGGTTGCTATGTACGGCACGGTTGAAGAAGTATTTTCTCGTGCTGATGAGCTTGAAGAAATCGGGCTTGACGTTCCGCAGATTACAAGAATATTCCTGGGCTTGCGCAAGCGCGGTGTCAATGTCGGAGCTGACGTTTATACCGTAAGCGAGGGCTGCAGACGTCTTGTTTCACTTCTGAACGGGGGTGAACACTGATGAGAGGAATTACAATCGGTCAGTATTATCCCGGCAAATCCCTTCTTCACAAAATGGATCCGCGTGCTAAAATTCTGCTGACACTTGTGTTCGTTTTTCTGATCTTTTTCTGTAAAAACTTCTGGGCACTGGGTTTGATGGGTGCTTGTCTGTTGGCAGGTATGTTCATATCCGGTGTACCGTTCAAGATGCTTATCAAAAGTCTCAGGGCAATCTTGTTTATTGTGCTCATTACTGCAGCGCTTAACCTTTTTTATGTTACAGATGGCTCAGTTCTGTTTCCGAATACGTTTTTAAAGATAACTGACAAAGGTGTTTTTACGGCTGTTTTTATGACTGTGAGAATAGCTTGTCTTATCATCGGCAGTTCACTTATGACGTTCACAACAACACCTACAATGCTTACTGATGCAATCGAACGGTTGCTGTCACCGTTGAAAATCTTCAAAATTCAGGTTCATACTCTTGCGATGATGATGACCCTTGCTTTGAGATTTATTCCGACGCTCATGGAAGAAATAGAAAAGATAATGAACGCGCAGAAGGCGAGAGGCGCAGACCTCGAAAGCGGTAACCTTATCAGGCGCGCCAAAGCGCTTGTACCGATTCTTGTTCCTCTATTTATCTCTTCGTTCAGAAGAGCGTATGAGCTTGCTTTTGCTATGGAGTGCAGGTGTTATACGGGCGGTAACGGAAGAACACGAATGAAGCAGATGAAGCTTTCGTGGTTGGACTTGCTCTTTTTCCTGGGTATGGCCGCAATTGTCGCAGGTGTCATTTTACTGAATATCAATTTCAATCATCTAATTTAAATTGGCAGGGATTTGTTTGAGAAACTTACTTCTTACAATCAGATATCTCGGCACTGCTTACAGCGGTTGGCAGGTGCAGGTAAATGCGCCTTCTGTTCAGCAGACTTTGCAGGACAGCATAGAAAAACTGTTTTGCAAGCGTGAAAGTGTTGTCGGCTGCAGCAGGACGGATGCCGGAGTGCATGCAAATATGTACTGTTGCAACATAAGAACAGATTCGAAGCTTGCTTGTGATGTGATTGTGAGAGGGTTGAATGCTTATTTGCCCGATGATATTTCCGTTGTTTCCTGCATCGAGGTTGATTATGATTTTCACGCAAGATATGATTGTGCGGGCAAAGAATATGTTTATATCATAAGAAATTCTTCGGTGCCGGATCCGTTTATGCACGGCAGATGTTGGCAGTTCAACAAACCCATTGATGCCGAAAGACTTAATACTTATGCTCAGTGTTTTTGCGGAACACACGATTTCAAAGCTTTTTGTTCTGCCGGCAGCAGTGTTCAGTCTACCGTGAGAACAGTCAGCAGTTTTTCTGTTGTGCGCGAGGGTGATATTGTTAAAATGTCGGTCCAAGCTGATGGTTTCCTTTACAATATGGTGCGGATAATGGTAGGCACGCTTACCGATATAACGCTCGGAAAAATTGAAGGAGACAGTATACCTCAGATTATAGACTCGCTTGACCGTAACAGGGCGGGTATTACCGCACCTCCTCAGGGATTATACCTGAATAAAGTTTTCTATGAAGGATGTGAGATAATTGAATAAAACTCCGAATGACCGCGAATTTACGGAAGAAGACGAACGACGGATGCGTGAACGCGCTGCAATGCGTGCCAGGGAACGTGAAGAAAAACAGAAATCTGAACGTGAAAAAAAAGAAAGACAGAAGAAAACTTTCGGAAAAATGAGCTTGGCAATAAGGATAATCCTTATTGTGGTTGTAGTGATTTCGCTGTTGTTTATTGCCGCAAACGTGTTCGGCAACGTTACTTTTTCAAATGTTATTGATTCGGTTAAAGACAGTTTCACAAATATTGAACCGGGTGAAGGTTATCCTCTTGAGGTTGGTACCGGCACGGTAAAGGATTTGACAATGATAGGTGATACGCTTGTCACCGTTCGTAATGACGATGTTTCAGTTTTAAATAATACGGCAAAGAAAACATCGATGTACCTCCATTCGTATTCTAAACCGATGACTTCGGTTGCAAATGGCAGAATGCTTGTTTGTGACAGGATAACCGGCAGATATATGATTGTCAACCGTACATCGAGTTTGTTTACTGCGGAACTTGAATCAGAAGTTTACGCGTGCACAATTGCTGAAAACGGCTGCTATGCTTTTTCGCTTGAAACTGAAAGCGCATCAAGTATTGTAAGTGTTTTTGACTCGAAATTTACAAAGCTTTTTGATTTCAAATGCGTAGATGAATACATAATCGGTCTCTCTTTTTCACCTAACGGTAAAAATGTTGCGCTTATCGGCATAGGCTCGAAAGATGCATACCTTTATTCAAGACTGTATGTCATAAACATCAAGGATCAGACGGTTACCTCAACGGTTGATTTTGACGGTGAATCTCTCAACAATGTTTTTTACAGTGACAATAAGACGATAATTGTCGTAAGTGAAAATTCATATACGATTGTTACCGACGGACAAAACAAAGAAAAAGTCAATTTTGGCTATAATACAATTTCTCGTTTCTGTGCGGATTCAAGCGGTAATTTTGCCGTTGTCCTTTCGAAGTACGGAAGCATTGATTCAGGTGCAATAGCGCTGCTCGACAGCAAGGGTAAAGAGCTGTTCAGCCTGGATATTGATTGTAAAATCGAGAGTATGGATTATGACGGAAAAACCGTATGTATCGTTGATTCCGACAACGTGGTCAGAACTTACAACAAAAAGGGTAAGCTCTTGGGTCAGACAAAGCTTGATGCGGCAGCACAGGATATAACGGTTGGTGGCAGTCACTGCTATGCTTTGTGTTACGGCTCAATCGTACAGCTTGATATTAAAACGAAACTTTGACAGTTTTTGTGTCAGCTTGTAAAGGAGGAGTTTATGGAGCTTTTGATAAAATACGGCATAGACGCTGTTCTAACGGTTATGCTTGTCGTTTGCGTTGTTGTTTCAATGAAAAAAGGCTTTCTGAAAGGAATACTTTCGCTTGTCTGTGTGATTGTTTCTGTTTTAGCCGCAACTTCATTAAGCGGTCCTTTAGCTGAGTGGTGTTACGATTCGTTTCTTGACGGGGCGGTTACATCAAAATTGGAAGAAACTATGACGGAAGGTTTGGTAAGCGTTGATTCCACTGTTGCTCAATCAATTCCTGATTTTCTTCTCGAAAGCATTTCACAGCTTGGTATAGACGTTGGCAGTGTGACCGAATCTATTGAGTCACTCGGGTTGTCAATACACGACACCGCACAAAAAATGTCTGTTCAGATAATAAGACCGGCTGCGGTTGTTATATTGAGAATTCTTGCATATCTGCTGATATTTGCACTTGTCAGATTTTTGACAGGCTTGATTGCAGGGGGACTCTCGCGTGTAGCTAAACTGCCTTTTCTCAAAGATGTTAACAAATGGCTCGGTGCGGTGCTGGGCATTATCAAGGGATTGTTCTTGGTTTTCTCGGTGTGTATTGTGCTGAATCTTTGTGCAGATGTTATGAAAAATACAGACGTGTTTGTCAAGGCTATTGAAAATTCAAATATTTGTGGTATTATAAGTAGTGTTGATTTTTCCGCTCTCTTGCGGTAAATGATAAAAGTTAAAAATTATTCACTAAGGAGTGTACTGTTATGGATAAAGATATGGTTAAACGCTATCTTTCCAACTGGAAAACCATCCCCAATTACATCTCGTTTGTCAGAATCCTTCTCATCCCTGTTTTCGGCGTCCTTTTCTATAATGGATATCTTGTTACTTCGCTCATCATTATCGTTCTTTCGGGTCTTACGGATTTTGTTGACGGCAAGATTGCCCGCAAATTCAATCAGGTAAGCGACCTTGGTAAGTTGCTTGATCCTCTTGCAGACAAGCTTACACAGATTACACTTGCAATTCTTCTCTTCCTCAAGTTTAATCAGTGTGAGGATCAGCTTATGAAAACATTCAGCTGGGTTTTCCTCGTTTTCCTTGCTAAGGAAGCGCTGTTTGTTGTCGGTTCTGTAATTATGCTTTCTCTCGGTATGATTCCTTCTGCTGCAGAGATTTTCGGCAAGATTTCTACATTCTTTTTCTATGGCGTAATGGTTATCCTTTTCCTTTTAGGACCGGAAGTCGGTGTTCTTACAGACCTTATCGGCTTCACTCTTCCCAGTGTAGCTTGTGTAGTGCTTATTGTAATTTCAGTTATTCTCACTCTTCTTGCTTTTGTTTCTTATGTTCCCGATATCGTAAGACAGTGCAAGAAAAAGTTCTCTAAGAAATAATATCGGAATTTTTTAGGAGTAAATCAGATAATGAAAAGAATGATGTGCAGTAAATGCAATCAGCGTCCGGCTGTGATATTTATTCAGCGCGTTGAAAACGGCCAATCCACACCGGAGGGACTTTGCCTCAAGTGCGCTATGGAAATGAACATCGGACCTATCAAACAGATGATGGAAAGTATGGGCATCACCGAAGATGATGTTGATGCAGTAACAGAACAGCTTGATGCTGCAATGGAAGGCATTGACGAAGGTTCTTTCGAAAACGGCGGTGCACCCACGTTTCCGTTTATGCAAAATTTTCTTGGTAATATGAACGGTTCTGCGCCTGAGGTTGAGGGTACTGAGGAAGGCGAAATCCCTGACGCTCCCGAAGAAAAGAAGAGCAGATTCGGCAAGAAGAAAAAGAAACCCGACGAGAATAAGAGAAAGTATCTTTCTCTTTATTGTACAAATCTTACCGCAAAAGCCAAAGAGGGTAAGATAGACCGAATTATCGGAAGAGATAATGAAATTTATCGTTCGATTCAGATTCTTTGCAGACGTTCAAAGAACAATCCATGTCTTATTGGTGAGCCCGGCGTAGGTAAAACCGCAATTGCGGAAGGTCTTGCGCTTCGCATTGCAGGCGGTGACGTACCTGCAAAGCTTGCTGATAAAGAGATTCATCTTCTTGACCTTACCGCGCTTGTTGCCGGCACTCAGTTCAGAGGTCAGTTCGAAAGCCGAATCAAAGGTCTTGTTGACGAAGTAAAATCAGAAGGCAATATAATTCTCTTCATTGATGAGGTTCATAACCTTGTCGGCACAGGTGATGCAGAGGGTTCGATGAATGCAGCCAACATTCTCAAACCTGCTCTTTCACGCGGTGAGATTCAGATAATCGGTGCTACTACCTTTACTGAATACAGAAAGTATATCGAAAAGGATGCTGCTCTTGAACGCAGACTTCAGCCCGTTAAGGTTGAAGAGCCTTCAATTGAAGACACATATAAGGTTCTTCTCGGTATTAAGGATTATTATGAGAATTATCACAGGGTAAAAATAAATGACTCGCTTGTTTACAGCGCAGTTGTTCTTTCAGAACGCTATATTAATGACAGATTTTTGCCTGATAAAGCTATCGATCTTCTTGATGAAGCCTGCACCTGTGCTAACCTTCGTAACAAGTATATCAGTATGCACGAGATGGCAGAAAAGCGCCTTGCAACATTGATGGTTGAGCATCAGCGTCTTTCCGAGGAGAAGGAGATTGATTACGAAGCTGTGTCAAAGGTGAAATCCGAGATTATGGCTTGCGAAAACGAAATCAATAACCTTGTTGAACTTGCAAAAGATAATAACGTTACTGAGGATGATATTGCAAAAGTTATTCAACTCTGGACAGGTATTCCTGCCCGCAAGGTAATAGAAAGTGACCTTCGCAGACTTGCTGACCTTGAGGACAAGCTAAAAGCAAAGCTTATCGGTCAGGATGAAGCTATTAAACTCGTTTCTTCCGCAATAAAACGCGGCAGAGTTCAGATAAGCCCCCGACGCAGACCCTCTTCATTTATTTTTGTAGGACCTACCGGCGTTGGTAAAACGGAGCTTGTTAAGCTTCTGTCACAAGAACTTTTTGATACTCCGGAAACCCTCATAAGGCTTGATATGTCTGAGTTTATGGAAAAACACAGCGTTTCGAGAATTATCGGTTCTCCTCCCGGTTATGTTGGTTACGATGAGGCTGGTCAGCTTACGGAAAAGGTCAGAAGGAAGCCTTATTCGGTTATTCTCTTTGATGAGATAGAAAAAGCTCACCCTGACGTTATGAATATTCTTCTTCAGATTCTTGATGAAGGTAAGATTAACGATGCACAGGGCAGAACGGTCAGCTTTGAGAATACGGTTATTATTATGACCTCAAATGCAGGCAGTGACCGTAAGGATGGTTCACTCGGCTTTGCTAAGAGTAAAGCTGAGGCAACGACTGATCGCGCAATGAAAGCGCTCAGAGAGTTCCTTCGTCCCGAGTTTATCGGCAGAGTAGATGAGATTGCTGTATTTAATGATCTTACACCGGAAGATTATAAAAAAATAGCAGTTCTTATGCTTGATGAGCTTGTTGAACCGCTCGAAAATAAGGGTATCAAATTTGTGTGGAGCGATGATGTTCCTGCAGTACTTGCGTCGAAATGCGAAAACGGCACAAGGGGCGCACGTGATCTTAGAAACGCAATCCGCAGAAATGTTGAGGATAGGATAGCTAACCTTATTGTTGATAACGCATCGACACCGCTTACCTCGGTTGCGTTGAGCGTTGACAACGGTGAGATTGTTCTCACTTCAATGTAATAAAATAAGGACGTCGGCAAAAGTCTTGCTGACGTCCTGTTTCTTTTTTATCAGAGTGTTACTGTTATGTTGTTTTTGTCAGAGATATACGAGTTTTCAAGCAGTTGCGTTAATGCGGTTGCTGCCGAAAGGTCCATTCCGTCAGGTGTGCCTGTTGAATTGATGCAGGCATCGATGAATTTGGAGAGAGGACTAGAATCGGCTTTTTCTGCCTTTGGCTCGATAAATGAATCGCTGATTTCGTCGGTATCTTTGGTTTTGATTTTTATTGTTCCATCTTCTTCGATAATTGTGCCGTCTGTGCCGTAAACCTCGATTTTATGCGGCGAACAATAAGAGTCGAAGCCTGTTTCGGAAATGCCGATAATTCCGTTTTCAAACTCAATTATTGAAACAGCATTTTCGTCAACCTTTGAGCCGAGAGGGGAATTGAACAGCGCTGAAATGCGCTTCGGCTTGCCGCAGAGGTATGCTAACTGATACATCGGATGGCATCCAAGGTCCATCATTGCTCCGCCGCCTGCATCCTTTTCCTCAAACCAGTATTCGGGTAACCAACCGCCGCTTACTCCGCTGTGTGCGTTGCGGATTCTGACTGTTGTTACAGTGCCGAGTTTGCCTGAATCGATATAGCTTTTGATGAGCTTCATAGGTTTATTGAACAGTTGAGGGTATGAGATGGTAAAAGTTACACCGTTCTTGCTTATTGCATCGGCAATTTTTTTGCAACCTTCGACTGTTGTTGAAAGAGCTTTTTCAGTAAAAATGTGTTTGCCTGCGTTTGCTGCTTTGACAAGCACATCGTCGTGCATAGTTGTAGGCGTGCAGGAAATAACTGCATCAATATCGCTTCTGGCGAGCAGGGTGTCCAAATCGGCTTCGAAATCGACCTTTAATTCATCAGCCCATTTCTTTCCTCTTTCAGCGTCTTCGTCCCAAATTGCCGCTATTTCTGCCTTACCTGTGGCTACTGCTTCGCGGGCATAACCTTCAGCGTGTACGTGCCATTTTGAAAGCATTGCAATTCGTAACATGGTTAATCACCTCAGTCAGATTTCAGTTACGATTTCACCGCAACCGTTGGATTTTTGTTCAGCTATGAAAGCTTCAATTTTTTCAACGCTCGGCATTGCTTCAGAACAGCTGTGAGCAGAAACAAGCATAGATGCAGATGCAGTTGCAAACTCTAACGCATCCTTGAGGCTTTTTCCGCTGAGCAGGGAGAAAAGGAACGCTGAAGCGTAACCGTCACCGCCGCCAAAACCTTTAAGCATCTTGACAGGGAAGATGTTAACCTTGTAGTTTTTGCCGTCTGCGGCATAAGCATAAGAGCCTTCTTTGCCGTGCTTAATAATAATAAGCTTAGCGCCGAAGCCGTGCCAGAGCTTTGCCGAAGCAAGGTCATCGTTACCGCCTCCCATAATAGCCTCGGTTAAATCAAACTCTTCTCTTGAGCCGAGAATCATATCAGCATTCTGTGCAACAAGATTGTAGTAGATTGATATTTCGTCTTTGTTCTTCCATGTGTAGCTGCGGTAGTCAATATCGAATACAACAATGGTTCCGTTTTTCTTTGCAAGGAACATTGCTTTTAAAGCAGCTTCACGGCTGGGTGATGTGCAGAGTGAAGTGCCGGAAATTACAAGCATTTTGGCTTGCTTTATGTAATCTTCATCAATATCCTCAACGTCAAGCATAAGATCTGCAACGCCGTCGCGGTACATAAGTATGCTTGATTCCGTCGGACTTTTAATTTCAGTGAAAGTAAGTCCGAGGTTTTCACCATTCTTGCAACGTACGATGTGAGAAACGTCAATGCCGTCATTTTTAAAATAATTGGTTACGTAGTCACCGAACTGATCGTCTGACACGCGTGCAAAGAATCCGCATTTTGCGCCAAGACGTGCAAGTCCGACTGCGATATTTGCAGGCGAACCGCCAACGTATTTGTTGAAATTACTGCTTTCCGACAGTGGTTTGTTCATATCTGTGGGGTTGAAGTCGATGGCAACTCTGCCAAGTGGAATTACGTCAAAAGGTCTGCTGTTGTCAAAATTAAAATAGCTCATTTTAACCTCCGTTATTTTATGCGTAATGACTTGTTTTTACAGTCGAAAATTTCAATATGTTTTAATGCGTTCCGGTATGCACCGTTAATTTCAGCGCTGTGTAAATCGTAATAACCTTTGATTTCGTCGTTATTATAAGCGTTGCGTGCGCTTGCTTCAACGCTGTCAAACGTTGCTGTTGCTATATTGATTTTTTTGATTCCGTTCTTGCGACATTTGATAAATTCTTCAGGAAGAATGCCTGTGCCTCCGTGAAGAACAAGCGGCAAATCGACGGCATTTTTAACTTCATTAAGTATATCAAACCTGAGATGAGGCGTTTCTTTATAGTTGCCGTGAGCGTTGCCGATTGCAACAGCCAACGCATCTATTGCAACTTCGTTGCAGAATCTTACTGCGTCTGCAGGCGACGTGCAGTTGATTGCAATGTCTTCGCTGCCGTCTTCACTGCCGCCTACACAACCGATTTCTGCTTCAACGGCCGCGCCGTATTTTTTTGCAAGCTCAACGGTTTGTTTGGTCATTCTTATGTTTTCGCCAAGCGGCAGATGTGAACCGTCAAACATTACGCTTGTAAAACCTATATCAAGTGCAAGTTTGATTTTTTCAAGAGTTAATCCGTGGTCGAAATGTACTGCAACCGGCACTTTTGCGTTCTTTGCCGCGGCTACCATCAACGGTCCGAAAACTTCGAGAGGAGAATGATTAAGCCTTACTTCTGCAATTTGCAGAATAATAGGGCTGCTTGTTTCTTCTGCCGCCTTTATAATACCAAGTACCATTTCAAGATTTGCAACACTGAAGCTTCCTACTGCCCAATCGCCATTGCGTGCTTCGTTGAGCAGATCTTTCATATTAATAAGCATATTCAGTTTGTTCTCAACTTTCTGACGTATTTGCTGAGTGGTTTGTAGACGAGTGGCACAATAATAATCGCTGCAATAAGCTCAATTGAGCCGTTGAGTGAAATAATGGTCGTAATTATCGTGCTAAATAAATCAAAGAAAGACTGATTTCCCATGCCGAATATGTATAAAGCCGATAAAACCAAAACAGTGTTGGTCAGTGTGCCGACAGCCGCAGCAATTGTGGCAGAGATTATATCGTTAAGCTTTGTCTTTTTGAGCGCATAAAATATCAATGCCGCAATCAGACCTACGAGTATTCTCGGTACAAGCGAAACCAAGGGATTAAGGAATGGCTTGAAAAGTTCGCTGCCTGCTCCGAGCACAAATGCTCTGGCAATACAGGTGATACCCCAGACACCGCCGACAACGGCACCGTATTTGACGCCGAGGAACAGCGAAGCAATAATAACAACAATGTGCAGAGTTGTTATTTCAATGGGTCCTGTTGATATGTAACCCAAATTAGGTACTAATGTAAATACAATAACGATAGCGCTGAAAAGCGCAACCAATATGAGGTTGATGAGACTTGATTTCTTTTTCATTGTTGTTTGTTTCCTTTCAAGAGTTTTTTTCGTGAATGTTTTTGAGACCGTAAAGGAGCATATTTTCGTCATAAATAATTTCTCTTTTACAGTGTTTGATTATCGGCTTAGCATATCCGCCTGTGGCAACGATTGATTTGAACGAATATGCAAGCTCGCCTTCAAAGCGATCAATCATTCCGTCAATCATACAGGCAGTGCCGTACACTGCACCGGATTGCATACAGCCGATTGTTTCTGTGCCGATTGTTTTTGCGGGAGCTTTAATGTTTATGGCAGGAAGCTGTGAAGCTCCGTTAGCAAGCGCATTCAGTGAAAGACCGACACCTGCGGATATTGTGCAACCGAGAAAAGTGCCGCTTTTATCAATAACAAACATCTTTGTTGCTGTGCCGAGATCGATAACAAGGCAGGGCAGGGGATATTTGTTAATTGCCGCAACCGAACCGACAATCATATCTGCACCAAGCTGTCCGGGAATATCTGTGGCGATTTTTAAATCTGTTCGTATATCCTTATCGATATATCTCGGTGTGCAGCCGGTGGTGAGTTTAACTGCGCTTCCTATATCTCTTGTTATTTCGGGTACAACGGAGCTGATAATTGCATTGCTGCAAAGTTGCGGATTAAGTGAATTGAGATTGAACATATTCAGCATTTCAAAAGCGTATTCATCACGTGTTCGCACTCGTTGAGTTGCAAGGCGGCTGACAAAACAAAGCCGATCTCCTTTAAACAGACCGAGCGTTATGTTTGTATTACCGATGTCGATGGTTAGCAGCATATCAGTTACCTCCGCAGTTTTCTATTATATTTTTATCATATTTTTATTTAATAGTCAATTACAACTTGAAATGTATTTTTTTGTGTGCTATAATACCCAAAAATAATGTTTAGGATGTGTTATTGTGAGCAAAAAGTCAGGTTTCTTTTCAGAATTTAAAACGTTCATTATGCGCGGCAACGTAATCGACCTTGCAGTCGGTGTTATCATCGGTGCTGCTTTCCAGGCAATCATCAAGTCACTTGTTGATGACCTTGTAATGCCGGTTATCAGTCTTGCAACAAACGGTGTTGATTTTGCTAATATGTTCATTTCACTTAACGGTGTGGAATATGAAACTCTTCAGGCTGCTCAGGATGCAGGCGCTGCTGTATTCGCATATGGTAATTTCATCAATGCGGTTCTCAACTTCCTCATTATGTCATTTGTTATCTTTGTTCTTGTCAGAACAATCAACAAGCTTCGTGATAAGGCTTCCAAGAAGCAGGAGGTTGTCGAAGCAGCTCCCACAACAAAGAAGTGCCCCTTCTGCAAGAGCGAGATCGATATCGAGGCTACAAAGTGCCCCAACTGTACTTCTGACGTAGAATAAATTCGAAGAAGGTTAAATAATGAAAATCGGTTTTATAGGCGCCGGTAACCTTGCCACAGCGCTTGTCGGCGGTTCTTCACAGTCTGGTTTTTTTGAGCAGAACGAATTTTTTGCTTACGATTTATATCAGCCGAGTCTTGACAGAATATCAGCTTTTGGTGTTACTGCCGTTTCGGATGTCGGTGAGCTTATCAGTGTCAGCGACATAGTTGTTCTTGCTGTTAAGCCCAAAGATTTTCCGTCGCTTCTCAGCGAAAATTCCGAAAAGTTCAAAGCTGATAATCCTTTTATCGTTTCTGTTGCCGCTGGTACGGAGCTTGCTTTTATCAAGTCTTTGCTCGGGTACGATGCAAAGCTCGCGCGTATTATGCCCAATATCAACGCAAAGGTGCGCGGTTCTGCCACAGCTGTTTACGTTCAGGATAACGTAAGTGCAGACGAAAAGAAAACTCTTATCGATTTCTGCAATTCTTTCGGCGGCACATTTGAAATTGATGAAAGTCAGTTTGCAGTTTTCGGCGTTATAGGTGGCTGTTCTCCCGCGTTCAATTATATGTATATAGACCAACTTGCCCGCGCTGCTGTCAAGCTTGGTATGAGTAAAGCTGTTGCGCTTGAGGTAGCTGCTCAGGCTGTCAAGGGAAGTGCTGAAATGATTCTCAGTGCCGAAGCCCATCCGTATGAGCTTATAGACAGGGTATGTTCACCCGGCGGTACAACAATTGAGGGCGTTACGGCGTTACAGCAAAACGGTTTTGAAAATGCAGTTAATTCGGCTGTTGAAGCATCATACAACAAAGACTGCAAAATGAGAGCGAAAAAATAACTGAAAGGTCGCAAATTAAATGAACATCATTACAATCCGTGAACTGTTCAAGAACACAGAACAGTATATCGATAAGGACGTAGAGGTCTGCGGTTGGGTGCGCAGCGTGCGTGCTTCAAAGTCATTCGGCTTCATTGTGCTCAATGACGGTACTTTTTTTGAGCCGCTTCAGGTTGTTTTCCACGATACTATGTCAAATTTTGAAGAGGTTTCAAAGCTCAACGTTGGCTCTGCTATTATCGTAAAAGGTAAGCTTATTGCTACCCCCGAGGCAAAGCAGGCTTTTGAAATTCAGGCAGTTGAGGTTGAGGTCGAAGGCCCTTCAACACCTGATTATCCGCTTCAGAAGAAGCGCCACAGCCTTGAGTACCTTCGTACTATCTCTCACCTGAGAGCTCGCACAAACACCTTCCAGGCTGTTTTCCGTGTACGTTCACTTATCGCTTTTGCAATTCACAGCTTCTTTATGGAGCGTAACTTCGTATATGTTCATACCCCCATCATCACAGGCAGTGATTGTGAGGGTGCAGGTGAGATGTTCAGAGTTTCCACTCTTGACCCCGATAATCTTCCTATGACTGAAGACGGCAAGGTTGATTACAGCGAGGATTTCTTCGGCAAGCCTACCAATCTTACCGTAAGCGGTCAGCTTAACGGTGAGACTTATGCAATGGCTTTTCGTAATATCTATACGTTCGGTCCTACATTCCGTGCCGAAAATTCCAACACAACACGTCATGCGGCAGAGTTTTGGATGATTGAGCCCGAAATTGCTTTTGCAGATTTGAGCGATGATATGCAGCTTGCGGAAGATATGCTCAAGTATGTTATCAATTACGTTCTTGAACATGCCCCTGAAGAAATGAAATTCTTCGACAGCTTTATTGATAAAGGATTGCTTGAAAGACTCAATAACGTTGTTAATTCAGATTTCGGCAGAGTTACTTATACTGAAGCTATTGAAATCCTTGAGAAGAACAACGACCGGTTTGATTATCCTGTTCATTGGGGTAGTGACCTTCAGACTGAACACGAGCGCTATCTTACAGAAACTGTCTTTAAGCGCCCTGTATTTGTTACGGATTATCCGAAGGAAATCAAAGCTTTCTATATGAAGCTTAATGAGGACGGCAAGACTGTTGCTGCTATGGACTGCCTCGTTCCCGGTATCGGTGAGATTATCGGCGGCAGTCAGAGAGAAGATGATTTTGACAAACTTGTAACACGTATGAACGACCTTGGTCTTAATCCTGATGATTACGATTTCTATCTTGACCTTCGTAAGTACGGCACAGCACGTCACGCCGGATTTGGTCTTGGTTTCGAGCGTTGCGTAATGTATCTTACAGGTATGTCAAATATCCGTGACGTTCTTCCTTTCCCGAGAACGGTTAATAACTGCGACATCTGATTATTAGTCGGAGCAGTTGATTTGTTTTCAACTGCTCCGAAATTTATTTGATATTTTTTTGAAAAAGGCTTGATTTTTTTACTGATATAATGTAAAATATTCAACGTTGACTTATGGAGAGTTGTCCGAGCTGGCCGAAGGAGCACGATTGGAAATCGTGTAAACGTCAAAAGCGTTTCGAGGGTTCGAATCCCTTGCTCTCCGCCATAAAAAAGGAACAGATGCCCTTATGGTGTCTGTTTTTTTTTGTTTGCATAATGTAAGATGGGATTCGAAATGGCGTAAAGAAAAAAGAGTAATTGAGTAATAAAAACCTCTGACCTTCGTAAATTGACGGCCAGAGGTTTACTGTTTTGCTGTTAATTCTTTCTTTTAATCTTAAAATACTTTTTCATATATGCTAAAAGAATAAGTCCCAAGGCAGGGAAAATACCAGCTATAAGCATACCTACTTTAAAGCCAACCTCTTCATTGGTCAAAGACATTGTGTTTCCAATATTTTCTGCCCAATCAGTCAAGGAAATGTTATCAACTATAATTCCGAGACCCTGCGGTGCAACTGAAGCTCCAAGGTCACCGCCTGCAGCCATCAGAGCATAGGCAGCCACCCCTACCATAGGAACTCTTTCTTCCATCAATATGAGTGTACCGGGCCACAGCATTGATGTGAATATACCTAAAGCAACACAGAATATCAAAGAGAGTGTATCGTTTGAAAATGCAATCATCATATAGCAGAATACCGAGCCCGCCATACTTATACATAGAACCCTGAAAATGTTTTTGCCATATTTAGCATAAGCTGTTCTTGTAAGCGCGAGCAGAGCCGCAAACAGGCACATACCGAAAATATCTCCTTGTATTTTGGGCATATGCAGCACATTTTCAGTATATATGGAAATCCAGTTTGACATTGTGTTTTCAGCACTGGCGCCAAGGAAAATACACATAACACACAAAGCAAGACCCTTTGTTCTTTTCTTTGAATTGATTTTTTCTGTTTCTTTGTGCTCCATATTCATATCAGGAAGCTTGCAAGTTGTTAAAAGTATCGAAGCGACAACAGGAAGAAGTGCCCAGAAGAAGGTGAGATACATCCAGTGTTCTTTTCCTATAATCTCCAGGAAAACTGTGCTGATAAGCACGACACCAACGAGGCCGTACCCATAGAGAGAATGGAGGATACTCATGTCTTTATCCGGAGTATCGGAAGGCAAGGCGGCAACAGTAGGGCTGAGAAGAACCTCTCCAAGACCCGCTGCAACAGAAAATATGACTGTACCAACAACAAGACCTGCATAGGCAAACTGCGGAAAAAATGTCGGAATCAGGGCGTAGATACACAAGCCTGTTGCTGTCAGCATAGGCATAAGACGTATAGTTTTATGGATATTGAAGTGCTTGCTGAAAAAGCTGAAAATCAGGTCTATACCAAGCTGTGTACAGAAGTTAATAAGCACAAGACTTCCTAAAAGTGTGTATGATATTCCGTAAAACTCTTTGAATATTGCAAACAGTAACGGTGGTAAAGCAAACACCGAGGACATGGCAAGTGAAGAAAAATAACATGTATATTTCGTTCGCTTGCATACGGACTTTTCCATATTTAAATCTCCCGTAAATTTTATATTTATCGGAATGATTATACCATAATCGAGTAAATTTTTTCAACTGAAAGAGACTAAAAAATAGTGAAGATTATCAACTTAACCATAAATCAAAGTCATATTTTTATTTTTGCATTATAAAAAACAGATACCGCAGTTGAGCAATAAGTTTAAACTGCGGTATCTGTTCTTGTTCAAATGGTTTAAATAATGTTCAATATCTTATCTTTCTTCACGGAAGTAGTTAAGACCAAGGTTTGCAGGAGGCTGATGTTCTCTTTTCTTACGTACGCTTGTTATGATAAGTACAATGATTGTTGCGACGTATGGGAGCATCTTGAAAAGCTCTTGAGTTTCTGTGCCCAAACCTTGAATGTAGTTGTTTGCGTTGCAAAGAGCACCGAAAAGGAATGCTCCTGCTATTGCTATTGATGGCTTCCAAAGAGCAAAGATTACAAGCGCGATAGCCATCCAACCACGGTCACCGAAAGCATTGTTTGACCATACGCCGCTTGCGTATGACATGACGTACTGAATACCGCCAAGACCTGCGATTGCGCTTCCTATGCAGGTTGAAACGTATCTGTACTTAATAACGTTGATACCTGCGGCGTCTGCTGTTGCAGGATTTTCACCTACGGAGCGAAGGTTGAGACCAACACGTGTACGGTTGAGTGTGAATGTAACAACTAAAGCAATAATAATTGCAAGATATGTCATAAAGTCGTGCGAGAATAAAAGCTCGCCGAACCAGCCGAGGTCATCGGCAAACGGCAGTTTCACCGTGAAAAAAGAGCTTGTCTTTGTAAGAGCAATTGAGGGAAGCTCACTCTTTGTGATGTTTATAAGAGAAGCACCGAGGAAGTTACCAAGACCAATGCCAAGTGTTGTGAGTGCAAGACCGGTTACGTTTTGGTTAGCGTGAAGAGTAACGGTAAGGAAGCTGTAAATCAGGCCCATAATTACCGATCCTGCAATTGAGCAGAGGAGCGGGATAATAACTGCGAGGAAGGCGTTCATATTGGCAATATCGTTACCGCAGGCATTCTCATAAAGGAATGAGCCTACAACGCCGCTTATTGCGCCTACGTACATAATGCCGGGAATTCCCAGGTTAAGATGACCTGATTTTTCCGTTACTATTTCACCTGTTGTACCGTAGAGCATAGGAACGGCAAGGAGGATTGCACGGCAGATAAACTGAATAATCATGCTTTAACCTCCTTCTTGTTCTGACGGAATCTGATTGAATAGTGAATAAAGAACTCGCAACCAACGAGAATCAGAATTACGATGCCGACGATAATTTCCGAGAATGAGTGATTTAAGAGTGCGGTATCGGCAACCTTTGCAACACCGATTCTGAGGAATATGACAATCGCCGTCATAACAACCATAATAAACGGATTAAACTGACCGAGCCATGACATAAGGATTGCCGTGAATCCGTCACCGCCAACGAGGTTTGTGTTAATGCTGTGGTCTTTGCCTGCAACAAGAAGCATACCCGCAACGCCGCAGAGACCGCCTGAAATTGCCATCGTACGGATTATAACCTTTTTAACGTTAATTCCGACGTAGCGTGCCGTGTTCTGACTTTCACCTACAACGGATATTTCATAGCCCTGTTTGCTGAATTTGAGGTAAGCATACATAAGTACGGTAATTGCCGCTACGGTTAGGATATTGACAAAGTAGTCATTTTTGCCTACCGTTGGGAAATTGCCGTAAGGAACGGGATTTATGACGTTAGAGCCGCCGCCTTCGATATATACGTAGTAAGCAATAATCTGTGTAGCAATGTAGTTCATCATAAGCGTGAACAAAGTTTCATTAGTGTTGAAAATTGCTTTGAAAACGGCAGGGATAATTCCCCATATAGCTCCTGCGAGAATGCTTGTGACTGCAATAACAACTATAAGAGCGGGGTAGGGCAGAGAACTGCCAAACTGAATCATACAGAATATTGAAGCAAGTCCGCCTACGAGCGCCTGACCTTCAGCACCGCAGTTCCAGAATTTCATCTTGAATGCAGGTGTGAGAGCAAGAGCAAGACAGAGAAGAACAGCTATTTCCTGAAGATATTTCCAGAGCATTGTTGTCTTGCCTTCAAAAAGTCTGCCGAATACGCCGGCAAACATAATCTCGTATGTATCTCCAAAGCTCTTTTCAGTAATTGCCATTGAAAGCAGACCGACAAGAAGGAAAGAGAATACAATTGCAACAATTCGGATGAGCCAGGCTTTGGCCGCCGGCATATCATCACGTTTTATAACGTGAAAGAAAGGTTCTTTCTTTGAAGCGTTTTTTTTAGCCATTGCCGTTCTCCTTTCCGTCGTTTTTCGGCTTTGTCATAAGAAGGCCGATTTCTTCTTTTGTGGTTGTTCTTGCGTCAACAATACCTGTTACTCTGCCTGAACCTATTACCATAATCCTGTCGCAAAGCTCAACAAGAACATCAAGGTCTTCACCGACAAATATGACAGCAACTCCCTGCGCTTTCTGCTGATTGAGCAGGTTGTAAATCATATAAGATGAGTTTATGTCAAGACCTCGTACCGGATATGCTACCATAAGCACTGTCGGAGAAGCGGCGATTTCACGACCGACAAGCACCTTCTGAACATTACCGCCGGAGAGACGGCGTACGGGAGTGTTGGCACTCGGTGTAACAACTTCAAGGTCATTGATAATCTTCATTGCAAGATTCTTGGGCTTTTTTCGCTTGAGGAAAAGTGAGTGCCCTTTTGAATAACTGCGAAGCATCATGTTGTCAACAATGTCCATATTGCCGACAAGACCCATACCAAGCCTGTCTTCCGGGACGAAAGAAAGACGGACACCCATCTGTCTTATCTGAATAGGAGTTTTGTCACGCAGACTTTCTTTCTTATTTGTTTGCGGGTCAAAATAGAAAATATCGCCGTATTCGAGGCGCTGAAGACCTGCGATTGATTCGAGAAGTTCTCTCTGACCTGAGCCTGCGATACCTGCTATGCCGAGAATTTCACCGCTTTTTACGGAGAAAGAAACGTTGTCAAGCATTACTGAGCCTGTTTTGTCAACGCAGGTTATGTTGTTTACGGCGAGTCTTTCAGCCGTGTTTTTTGGGTCGTCACGCTGAATGTTAAGATCGATTTTTTTACCGACCATCATTTCAGTCAGTTCACTTTCGCTTGTTTCGTTAGTGTTGACTGTGCCGATATATTCACCCTTGCGAAGTACGGAAACTCTGTCAGAAAGAGAGAGTACCTCGTGAAGCTTGTGGGTAATGATGATAATGCACTTGCCATCTTCTCTCATACGTCGCAGTATAGCAAAAAGCTTTTCCGCTTCCTGAGGAGTAAGGACAGCGGTAGGCTCATCGAGAATAAGAATATCCGCGCCGCGATAAAGTACTTTTATAATTTCAACAGTCTGTTTTTCAGAAACGGACATGGTGTAAATCTTCTTTTTCAAATCAATGTCGAAACCGTACTGCTCGCAGATTTTTTTGATTTCTTTTGAAGAAGTCTTGAGGTTATGCTTTCCGTCTTCAATGCCGAGTACGATATTTTCAGCAGCGCTGAAAACATCAACAAGCTTGAAATGCTGATGTATCATACCAATTTTGTGGCTGAAAGCATCCTTAGGGGAGGTGATAACGGTTTCTTTTCCGTCAATAAAAATCTGACCCTCATCGGGAAAATAAATACCCGAAATCATATTCATAAGGGTAGTTTTGCCGCTTCCGTTTTCACCTAAAATGGAAAGAATCTCACCACGGTAAGCGGTAAGATTTACGTTTTTGTTGGCAACAACTTTGCTGCCGAATCTTTTTGTTATGTTTTTAAGTTCAATAGCAGGTTGTTTCGTCACGGTAAGCCTCCGTTCTGTTTAATTCTCAAGAAATCGCTGTAAAATCTTACAGCAGTTTCTTCAAAATCGGTCTGAGGCGAGAGTTGCCTTTCGTCTCAGACCGTGATTTAAATATTAGCCGTAATTTCTGTCAAGAAGTGTGATGCCGTCGATTTCCATATCGAAATAAGGAGCTGAACGGTGCTTTGACTCATAGAAGATACCGTCTTCAACAGCCTCTGTATCCTTTGCAAAATCAGCATCCGTATCAACGTCGGCAAGGTAGTTTGTTACAGCTTTGCCGCCGACTGTGAATGTAGCTGTATCGAATACGTGGAGTGAACCGTCAAGGAGCTTGCCCTTAACTTCTTCAATCTTAGCAACTGTACCTGCAGCAGCAACCTTCTCGTTAACGTCTGTAAGAACAACTGAGCCGGACTCGATTGTGCCTGTCCAGTCTGTGTCGATTGCCTTACCGTCCATTACGCACTGAATCATATACTTGAAGTAAGGTGTCCAGTCGATTCTGGAAGAAACGATGAATGTGTTGGGGCAAGCAGCTACTGTTGAGCCGTTGTAAGAAACGTTGGGAACACCTGCTGTTTCACAAGCTGTGGGAGCGCCCATTGAGTCAGCATGCTGGCTTATAAGAACACAGCTATTGCTCAAAAGCTTTGTTGCTGCTTCTTTTTCCAATGCTTCATCATACCAGCTGCCTGTAAACTGAACTTCCATTGTTACAGATGGGCAAACTGATTTCGCACCAAGATAGAATGATGTGTAACCGGACATAACCTCAGCAAATGTGAAAGCACCGACGTAACCCATCTTAGCCTGATCTGCTGTAATCTTGCCGGATTCAATCATCTCATTGAGTTTGAGACCTGCAGCAACACCTGCGAGGAAACGGCCCTGATAGATTGATGCAAATGCGTTGTGGAAGTTATCAACGCCTGCTGTGTGAGCCTGTGTACCTGTTGCGTGGCAGAACTGAACATCGGGATACTTCTTTGCAGCGTCGATAAGGAATGACT
>JAZRRT010000079.1:0-2526 GCA_045650985.1 Acutalibacteraceae bacterium
GCCGAGAGAAGGATTGTAACGAGCTTTGTCGTGCTTGAGAACAAGCTCCATCGTAGAAGCGTAGGGTTCCATGCCACCGTAAAAGTAGCCAAGCGCACAGGCTGCGGCAAAGAGGAATACGTTGTTCATCAGAAGCTCGGAGCCTGTATACCAAACACAGAGTATTCCCATAAAAGCGCCCGGCAGCATTGCGCCTTTTTCGCCGCCGATTGCAGAGCCTCGCATACCCCATGCAAAGCACATGGTAAGTACACTTATGGCAATAAATGCCAATGCATTCTGAGTTTCCATATAGCAATAAACCCTTTCTGCGTGTGGTTATTCGTTTTCTATTTTTACAACTGCATAGCCTATTTGCTTTTTGCTTACCGTATAAACGATGTGGAGCAAATCGCCGTCAGCAATGATTGAGGGATAAGAATATTCAATGCCTTCCGGGTTTTCCGAATGTTCAAGCTGAATGCTTATCGGGTAGGTTTCGCCGTTATCGCTTGAAAGGAAGAGGCAAAGCGGTGTTCTTTTGCCCCAGTTCTCGCTGATCGGATTACAAACAAGAGCTAAAACGCCGCAATCGGCAAGCGTAGCGCAGATGCCGCTGTTGTTGTTAGGCATATTTGTAGGGCGTGCAACAGACCAGCTTCTGCCGAAATCTTTAGATTCACTGCGGTAAATCCAATGGAGATTTGTTCGCGCAAGCATATAAACCCTGCCGTCGTGAGAGGGGTCTTCCCATATTGCAGGCTGAATAAGTCCTTCGCCTTCGTCGGGAAGCTCTTCCTTGCGGTTGCATATCGTGCCGTCGGGAAGCTCAAAAGCAACGGGCGGTGAAAGTTTCCACGTTGCACCGTTGTCCTCGCTGTAATCGGTCCAGGATTCCCAACGGTCAGCAAGATCTTCAGTTGAGCCGGGGGCAAGAAGAGCACCGTTAGAGAGTCTTATCATCTGGTTTTTGACAGGTCCTCTGCCGCCTACGTCACCGGGCACGAGCTCAACGGGTTCAGTCCACGTTTTGCCTAAATCCTCCGAAACGCATTTCATTGAGCGCCAATGACCCTCGTCAATACCGCTTTTGTAGATAAGTGTCAGCACACCGTTTTCAGCAAAAAGTGTCGGATTCCAGTCTGCAACACCGTCATCAGGGCTTACAGCAATCGGAGTGCTCCATTCGCCGTCGCGCCTTGAAAACCAGATGCGCGCATCGGGATGCTTCTCTTTTGTGCCGCAGAACCAGGCAGCCGTTGGCTTGCCGTCGCAGATGGCAACAGTAGCCGCATGGCATTCGCTCTTTTCGGTGTGTGCAAGCTTGGTTGTCAGGTATTCCTGATATAAAAGTTCAGCCTTAATCATAATAATGCCTCCGTAATATTTTTAATAATCTACGAATGAAAGCTGTTTGTATTTAATACGGGATAAAAGATATTAACGCCTCAAAGGGATGATGCTCGGCAGGCGAGAAGCTGTTCGATTTTTAAAAATTACTTTAATTGCGAAACGATTGCGTTATAGTCTTCGTTTGAAAGAATTGCATAATAACCGTTGCCGACATACGCTACGTCATCAATCGCAATAAGCTTGCTTTTTTGTCCGTAAGTAAAGTTAACAACACAGTTGCATCCGTTCTGACGTGCGGTATCAGCCATTGAACTTTTTAAATCGTTGAGGTTTTTCAGCTGAGCGCCGAAACCGCCTACTCTCGTGTCGGCAACCAAACGCTTTATAGCGCGCGGATGTTCACCCTCAATAAAAATCACGTTGTTGAAAACTGTTACGTAAGCCACAGGTTATACCTCTCTCTCAAGCAATGTAACAAATTCCTGTCTGGTTGTGCCGAATCCGGGAATATCAGCCGTTGCGCAACCGATTACTCGCCAGCCCTGCTCAGCATAAGCGTTGATTGCCTTCTCAAGCATAACAGGGTCAAACTTACCCGAAAACCACTTATCCTTCTGAGAAAGTACCTTGTACTCATACTTTGCCTTTGACGGTGTTGCAACAGTAGAATTGCTTGAAAAATCAAAATTCATACCCTGAGAAGAAGAAACGGGTGCAGCAGGAGCTGCTGGTGCTGCGTTGGCAACAACTTTTCCGCATTGTGGACAATTTGTTTCTCCGTTAGCAATGTTAAATCCGCAAGCAGTACAAAACATAATTTAAACCTCCGTAAAATCAGTAAAATTTGGTACTGTAATTTTACTATAACCGACATCAAAAGTCAATAAAAGCAAAATCAGCACTTTAATTTCAATGTGGATAATCAATCGCAAAACCGTTTTGGTTCTTGCAGGTGTATTTTTGTTTTGAAATAAGATTTTTCATACAAAACGAGAGGAAAGCCCTTGAAACAAGGACTTTCCTTTGTATCAACGAATGTTGATGATTATGGTCGGCGTGAAGAGACTCGACCGTGTGCTTTGCACACTTATGGCTCGACGACCCAATGCTTTTGCATTCGGTACCCGTCTCGCCGCTCTTCGCTGAAAACAGTCCGCAGGACTGTTTTCTTAACGCTCAGACTCTCACGAGTTC
>JAZRRT010000080.1:0-12069 GCA_045650985.1 Acutalibacteraceae bacterium
CTGAGCAACAGGGCCGATTTTTGAATCGTTGATAACGAGGTGCTCGTCGCCATCTATATACTCACCGACAGGTGAAATAACAGCTGCAGTACCTGTACCGAATGACTCTGTAAGCTTGCCTGCCTTGTAAGCCTCTTTGACTTCGTCAACGGAAAGCTTTCTCTCCTCAACCTTGTAGCCGTTTGCCTTAAGAACTTCAATACATGATGCTCTTCTAACACCGGGAAGAATGTTGCCGTCTTCAAGTGTGGGAGTAATAACAACGTCGTCGATTACAAAGAAAACGTTCATTGCGCCGACTTCGTCGATGTACTTTCTTTCAACACCGTCAAGCCAGAGAACCTGAGCATAGCCCATCTTATCTGCCTTTTCCTGACCGATAAGAGATGCAGCGTAGTTGCCACCTGCTTTAGCCATACCTGTGCCGCCCTTTACGCAGCGAACATACTCTCTCTCGATATAAATCTTAACGGGATCCATACCGTTAGCGTAGTATGAACCAACGGGAGAAAGGATAATGCAGAAAATGTAGCTGTGAGAAGCGTGAACACCAAGGAAAGCATCTGTTGCAATGATGAACGGACGAATGTAGAGAGAAGTTCCATCGCTGTGGGGAACCCAATCCTTATCAACATCAACAACTGCCTTTATAGCTTCGAGCGCAAGATCGGGATCAATGCGGGGAACGCAAAGACGGTCACAAGTGTTGTTCATTCTTTCGATGTTCTTCTGAGGACGGAAAAGCTGAATGCTGCCATCAGCAACTCTGTATGCCTTAAGGCCTTCAAAAAGCTCCTGTGCATAGTGGAAAACCATTGAAGACGGATCAAGAGCAAGAGGGCCGTAAGGAACGATTCTGCCGTCGTGCCAACCCTGTCCCTCGTCGTAATTCATTACAAACATATGGTCTGTAAAAATTTTACCGAAGCCGAGCTTGCTTTCGTCCGCAGGCTTTGCCTTGGGTGCGGTAGTTTTTTCTATCTTAAAATCGTAACTCATTGAAAAATACCTCTTTTCAATCAATCTTAATAATCATAACCAAGCTTGAGAGCTGTTTTGTTAACCTCAAGAAGATTCTGATGACGAGCAGAAACTACCTTGGACAAGGGAGCGTCGATACCGTCAAAGCCGAGCATGGCAACCTCTTTGAGAAGCTTACCTGATATGATCATATTTGCAAGTGTGCTGATGCCTTTTTCGTTGGCAATTTCGGTTGCGGGAATGTAAAATACGTCAACATCCGTTCTTTCAACCTTACGTGAAATAAGTGTTGAATCAACAAAAATCTTACCGCCGGAAACAACCTCGTTCTCATATCTGTCGAGCGAAGGAAGATTCATAGCAACGAGAACGTCGGGGTTGCTGACGATAGGTGAACCGATAGGCTCATCGCTTACGATAACACTGCAGTTTGCAGTGCCGCCGCGCATTTCAGGGCCGTAAGACGGAAGCCATGAAACCTGCTTATTCTCGAGAAGACCTTTGTATGCAACGAATTTGCCTGCAAAAAGGATACCCTGACCGCCGAAGCCGGCAAAAAGAATATTACAACTCATCTTATTTTGCCTCCTCTTCTGCGTAAATATCTTTGTAAACACCAAGCGGATAATAAGGAAGCATATTTTCCTCAAGCCACTCGAGTGCCTTTACAGGTGTCATACCCCAGTTTGTGGGACAGGTTGAAACAACCTCGATAAGAGAGAAACCCTTGCCCTCAATCTGGTTCTGGAAAGCCTTTTTAATTGCTTTCTTTGCCTTTTTGATGTTTGCGGGGCTGTTGACAGCAACTCTTTCAAGATATGCGGAACCGTCTACGGTTGCGAGCATTTCGCAAACCTTGATGGGATAACCTACTGTTTCAATATCTCTGCCGTAAGGTGAAGTCTGAGTTACCTGACCGGGAAGAGTTGTCGGAGCCATCTGGCCGCCTGTCATACCGTAAATAGCGTTGTTGACGAAAATAACAGTGATATTTTCTCTTCTTGCTGCAGCATGAACTGTTTCAGCAGTACCGATAGCGGCAAGGTCACCGTCGCCCTGATATGTAAATACGATATTGTTTTCGGGATCTGCACGCTTAACACCCGTTGCAACAGCCGGTGCTCTGCCGTGAGGAGCCTGAACAAAATCTACATCAAAATAGTCGTAAGCCATAACCGAGCAACCAACAGGTGCTACACCGATTGTTCTGCCCTGAATACCGAGCTCATCGATTGCCTCAGCAACAAGTCGGTGAATGATACCGTGTGTGCAACCGGGGCAATAGTGAAGAGTTGCATCAGTTAATGATTTGGGTTTTTCAAATACAACAGCCATTACTTGTCGCCTCCTTCATTGACATTTTCAATCTTTGCAAGAACCTCTTCGGGAGAAGGAATCATACCGCCGACACGGTTGCAGAGATATACGGGCTTCTTGCATTCAATAGCGAGCTGAACATCCTCCATCATCTGGCCCATATTCATTTCAACGGAAATGAAAGCCTTGCACTTCTCAGCAGCAGCCTTGAGCGGCTTGTTGGGGAAGGGCCAGAGTGTGATAGGACGAATCATACCGACCTTGATACCCTTTGCTCTTGCTTCTACGATTGCATTCTTTGCAACACGAGCTGTAATACCGAAGGAAACAACGCAGATTTCTGCATCTTCCATCATATACTCTTCGTAAAGAACCTCGTTCTCTTCGATTTCCTTATAGCGCTCATAACGCTCAAAGTTTGTCTTCTCAAGCTCTTCGGGTTTGAGGTAAAGAGAATTGACAATATTGTGCTTTCTCTCGCCTTTTGTACCTGTAAGTGCCCAGGGCTTATCAAATGACTTTGCATTGGGCTCAGGAAGCTCAACAGGCTCCATCATCTGACCCATAGTACCGTCTGCAAGAATCATAGCAGGCATTCTGTACTTATCTGCAAGATCGAATGCAGTTGAAGTCAAAGAAGCCATTTCCTGAACGGATGACGGTGCAAGAACAATCTTCTTGAAGTCACCGTGGCTGCCGCCCTTAACTGCCTGGAAATAGTCAGACTGTGAAGGCTGGATACCGCCGAGACCGGGGCCGCCGCGCTGAACGTTAACAATAAGTGCAGGAAGATGTGAACCTGCAAGATACGAAATACCTTCACTTTTAAGTGATACTCCGGGGCTTGATGAAGACGTCATAACACGCTTGCCTGTTGCGGCAACACCAAGAACCATATTAACGGCAGCAATTTCGCTTTCTGCCTGAAGGAACACGCCGCCGATTTTGGGCATACGCTTTGCCATATATGCAGCGATTTCCGTCTGAGGAGTAATCGGATAACCGAAGTAATGCATACAGCCTGCTCTGATTGCGGCTTCAGCGATAGCTTCGTTACCTTTCATTAAAACTTTCTCACCCATTTATTTCACCTTACCTTTCAACCGTAATTGCACAGTCAGGACACATTGTTGCGCAGAAAGCACAACCGATACACTGACTCTCATCAACACAATGAGCAGGATGATGTCCCTTTGCATTAAGTTTTGCAGAGTCAAGCTCTACTATTTTTTTCGGACAAGCTGTTACGCACAAGCCACAGCCCTTGCAGACGTTTTCTGCAAACGTTACTTTTGCCATTTTTCTGCCTCCATTCAAGAATAATCTTATACTATCTTTTTTTGTAAAGTCAGCGGAAACAGGTCTGAAATCTTTCCGTTGAGATTATTAACTAAATCAGCCGTTACTGTTGTCATTTTTACGGGAAGCTGAGATATTCTGCTCAGCTCATCCGCTTGGGCAACAGAGTTTAAAACATCCTCGGGTGTTGTTATTTCGCCGAGATTTGAATTGTTGACAACTGCGGTAAATTTGATTTTACACGCCGCCTCAATCTCCCGCATAATTTCAAGAGCGTCCTGCGCAGTAGGAGTAAGCGGACGATACATATTAAAAACGAAAAGCATTTCATAATCATCTTCGTTCTTAATCAGATCAGCATAGCGACCCAAAGCGTAAGCGCCGCGGTCATCTCCGCCGATATCCATTACAGCGCTTTCTCCCTGCTTATCGAATATTGAATAAACATCCTGAGGTAACGCAGGTAAATCAACGTTTGACGAAGCAAACTCCGAAGATATAAGGCGTATACCCGCCTGAGTCAGCTCGTCAACACTGTCTTTCGTACGAAAGTACGGGTTAACAATATCAAGGTCTGCAATAACAACATCTTTTCCGAGATTTTTAAGATACAAAGCATAATTGACAGCTATGTTTGTCTTGCCCGAGCCGTAATGACCCGCGAACAACGTAACACGTTTACTTTGCATCTTAAATCACCTCTTGTAAATTATAATTTATTTCTCATTATCTTGCCGCTTGTTGTTTTGGGAAGCTCATCTCTGAACACAACAATTCGCGGATATTTGTAAGGAGCTGTTTTCTCCTTGACGTATTGCTGAATATCCTTCTTAAGCTCTTCAGTCGGTTCAGTACCCTTGACAAGAACAATGCTTGCCTTGACAACCTGACCGCGAACCTCATCGGGAGCGGCTGAAACACCGCACTCAAGAACATAAGGAAGTTCCATAATAACGCTTTCGATTTCGAACGGTCCTATGCGGTAGCCTGATGATTTGATAACGTCATCAACTCGACCGACATACCAATAGAAGCCGTCTTCATCGCGCCAGGCAACGTCACCTGTATGATAATAGCCGTCGTGCCAAACTTCTTTGGTTTTGGCTTCATCGTTATAGTAGCCTGTAAACAATCCGCAGGGAGCGCCGTTTTCGACGTTAACAACAATTTCACCGTTTTCGCCGACGGGAACCTCATTGCCGTCATTATCGATAAGCTTAACATCATAAATCGGGGCGGGTTTACCCATTGAACCGATTTTATGGTCTGCACCGGTCATATTACCGATAATCATCGTGCTTTCAGTCTGACCGAAGCCCTCGAGAATCTGAAGACCTGTTGCTTTTTCAAATTGACGGAAAACCTCGCGATTGAGAGCCTCACCTGCTGTTGTCATATGTTTGACAGATGAGAAATCGTAATTTGAAATATCCTGCTTGATCATCATTCTGAGCATTGTGGGCGGTGCACAGAAAGTTGTTATATGATGCTTTGCAAACATCGGCAAGATGTCTGCCGCATCGAATCTGTCAAAGTCGTAAACAAAAGTTGCCGCCTCACAAAGCCACTGTCCGTAAAGCTTGCCCCACATTGACTTTGCCCAGCCTGTATCGGAAATTGTGAAATGAAGACCGTCAGGGTCAACGTTGTGCCAATACTTTGCAGTATGGAAGTGACCCAACGCATATTTGTAGTTGTGAGCTGCAATTTTCGGATAACCTGTGGTACCCGAGGTGAAGAACATAAGCATGAGGTCGTCTCCGCCGGGAGCATTCTCACCGCGCTCGTAATGAGTGCTGTAAAGAACTCTTTCCTCATCAAAGTTTCTCCAACCTTCTCTTTCGCCGTTAACAATGATTTTGTGCTCAAGTGAAGGACAGGTTGCCGCAGCGAGATCTACCTGATGGGCAGTATCACCGTCTGCCGTACAAAGGATTGCTTTTACACCTGCAGCTTTGAAGCGATACTCAAAGTCATGCTCCTGAAGCTGATTAGGTGCGGGAATAGCAACAGCACCCAGTTTATTAAGACCGATCATAGCGTACCAATACTGGTAATGGCGCTTGAGCACGAGCATAACTCTGTCGCCCTTTTTGATACCCAAGGATTTGAAGTAGTTAGCTGCCTGCGCAGAACACTTTTTCATATCCTTGAACGTAATGCGTCTTTCGGTTTTGTCGCGTGAGATGTGAAGCATTGCAAGCTTTTCAGGCTCTTTGTCAGCAAGCTCATCTACGAGATCAAATGCAAAATTGAAGTTCTCGGTATTTTTAAATTCAATCGATGTCGGAGTGCCGTTTTCGTTTTCAACAACGTCAACGTACTTCTTGTAAATACGCTCCTTAGTATCCTTAACAGTTGAAGCCTTAGTATCTTTAACTGTTTTTGCAGGCTGAAGCTCGGGAATAGGCTCGCCCGAAGGATTAAGAACGATAGCGTAGAAAGTACAGTCTTTACCGTCAACAGCAATCATACCGTGAGGGGTCAACGAATCGTAATATATACTGTCGCCGGGGCCGAGAACCTCTGAATGTTCACCGACCTGAACCTTGAGCTTGCCTTCGATAACAATATCAAGCTCCTGACCGTCGTGAGAGGTAAGCTCAATATCTTTATTCTGGTTTTCTTCGCTGTATGTAGCTTCGACAAAAAGAGGTTCGGCAATTTTATTCTTGAATTTTGCAGCAAGGTTGAAATAAGTCATACCGTGCGCTTTTTCAATTTTCTGACCCTTACCCGATTTGGTAAAGACATAATTTGTAAGTTTGGGCGTACTGCCTTCGATAATACTCGTAACATCTACGTTAAAAGCCAAGGCGCAACGATAAATGAAAGCGAAGTTAAGGTCACTTTCGCCATTTTCACAAGCAAGATACTCACTTTCGGAAACACCGGTTTTCTCTGCCATCTGAGCAGCAGTATAACCTTCGATTTCGCGAAGCTCTCTGATTCTGGCGGCCATTTCTTTGATTTTAAAATCAAGACCCGTCATTTTCTCCATCGATTCTTCCTCCTGTTTGTATGGGACAAAACATAAAAACCCGTCCCAAAGATAACTTTGAGACGAGTTAAATTCAACCCGCGGTACCACTCAAATTGCAGAAAAACTGCCCCTCTCGAGGTCTGTCAACCTCTATGCATTTACGCAGCAATCACGGAGAGGTTCTACTGAGCACAATGCCTTTCTTCCTCCCGGCTCGGAAACTACAAACAACGGAAACCTTGCTGTGGCTTGCACCGACCGCCACTTCTCTGAAAGCTCAGTATACTGCGCCCTTTTCTTCAACGCCTTTAATATTCAACACATCTAAAGTTATCACAATTATTCTGAAAAGTCAATAGTTATATTATATATAAATAATATATTACAGCTTGTTTCTCATAATTTTTCCGCTGATTGTTTTCGGAAGCTCATCTCTGAAAACAACGATTCTCGGATACTTGTAAGGAGCCGTATTTTTCTTGACGTATTCCTGAATTTCTTTTTTGAGCTCTTCCGTAGGCTCGGTGCCCTTTGTAAGGACAATGCTTGCCTTAACTACCTGACCGCGAACCTCATCGGGAGCAGCCGAAACACCGCATTCAAGAACGTAAGGCAGTTCCATAATAACGTTTTCAATTTCAAACGGTCCTATGCGGTAGCCTGATGATTTGATAACGTCATCAACACGACCGACATACCAGAGGTAGCCGTCTTCATCTCGCCATGCGGTATCGCCGGTATGATAAATACCATCGTGCAGAGCTTCTTTGGTTTTTTCCTCATCCATATAGTAGCCGAGGAAAAGACCGCAAGGATTCTTATCACCTATTCTGACAACGATTTCGCCTGTTTCACCGTCGGGTACAGACCTGCCATCAGCGTCAACAACATCAATATTATAGAGAGGTGTGGGCTTGCCCATAGCTCCGATCTTGATTTTTGTGCCGTTAAGGTTTGCGATAGACAGGGTTGTCTCCGTCTGACCGAATCCCTCGTGAATCCTTAAGCCCGTTGATTTTTCAAACTGCTTGAAAACCTCGGGATTAAGAGCTTCTCCGGCAGTAGTTGCGTGCTTTATTGAGGATAAATCGTACTGAGAAATATCCTGCTTGATAAGCATTCGGTACATTGTAGGCGGTGCGCAGAATGTTGTGATGTTATATTTTGCAAACATCGGAAGAATTTTCGAGGCATCAAAACGCTCAAAATCGTATACAAATACACAGCCTTCGCAAAGCCACTGACCGTAAAGTTTACCCCAAAGTGCCTTGCCCCAGCCTGTTTCCGAAATTGTGAAATGAACACCGTCACGCTCAACGCAATGCCAGTATTTAGCAGTAATAAAATGTCCCAAAGGATACTTGTGGCTGTGAGAAGCTATTTTCGGATAGCCTGTTGTGCCGGAAGTAAAGAACATAATCATCGGGTCATCACCGCAAGCAGAATCCGCCCCTCGAACGAATCTTCTGCTGAAAAGCCCAAATTCCTCATCGAAATTATGCCAACCCTCTTTTGAGCCGTTAGCGACAATTTTGGTTTTGAGTGTAGGACAGTTTTTCTGAGCCTCATCAATATAATCGGTTGCTTTACCGTCCGCCGTAACAACAACAGCGCTTACGCCTGCCGCATTGAAGCGGTATTCATAATCGTGAACGACAAGCTGATTTGTTGCAGGAATTGCAACTGCACCCAGCTTATGCAGACCGAGAATAGCAAACCAGAACTGATAGTTGCGTTTGAGCACGAGAAGAACTCTGTCACCCTTTTTAATGCCCAATGATTTGAAATAGTTGGCTGCCTGGGAAGAATATTCTTTAATTTCTTTAAAAGTGAATTTACGCTCTGTCATATCATCAGAGATATGAATCATAGCAACCTTATCGGGATAATTTCTGCCGATCTTATCAACAACATCGAAAGCAAAGTTGAACTGATCCTCGTTGCTGAACGAAATACCGTTGCAGACGCCGTTTTCATCAACAGTTGTTTTGATAAACTTATCGCAGATGAGCTTTTCTTCCGCAGTAGATTTGCCCGTATTAACGGTACTCATATGAGTATCTGCCAGTGATTCATCCTCTGCCATAACCATAGCAAGGAAAAGGCAGTCTTCACCGTCAACAGCAATCATACCGTGAGGAATTGAGCTCTTATAATAGATGCTGTCGCCCTCGTGGAGAACCTCCACATGGTCACCGACCTGAACCTTGAGAGCACCTTTGACAACAAGGTCAAACTCCTGACCCGAGTGGGTTGTAACCTCAATCGGCTTTGTCTGAAGTTCACTTGAATATTCGTATTTTACCCAATAGGGATTAGCAAGCTTATTCTTAAACTTGGGTGCAAGGTTCTGAATGAGAATACCCGCTTCATTAGCAGTTACCTGACCTTGACCGCGCCTTGTAACGTTGTAAGTTGTGAGCTTTGCACTCTGACCCTCGAGAAGGTCTGTAAGCTCGACACCAAAAACCAAAGCACATTTGTGAACAAATGAGAAAGGCATATCCTCAGTACCGTTTTCATATGCAAGATACTCTTCAAGACTCACACCTGTTTTTGACGCCATTTCAACATCGGACAGATTGTAAATGTCGCGAAGCTCTTTAATTCGCGCAGACACCTCTACTAATTTGTTTTCATAAGAATTGTCAAGCATAATCTCACCCTTTCGTAAAGAATAGATAAATAAAACACAAAATAAAAAAGCCCCAAAAAGAAACGAAAAAGTTTCTTTTTGAGACGAATTATAAAATCCGCGGTACCACTCAAATTGCAAGATAACTTGCCTCTCAAGGTCAATCAACCCGTTTGCACTGACGCAGCATTCTCGAAAGAAGCCTACTGGAAAAATCGTTCGGTTCTTCAACTCAGAAGGGATAGGTTTTGAAACAAGGCACTATTGGCTCGCAGCAACCGCCAACTCTCTGAAAGGTCATAGTTTCAACCGTCTTCGTCACAGTTTTTATTGCAGTATTAAAATTTAGTATATGCTAACACAACTAAAACTTTGTGTCAATAGTTTTTTCGGAAAATCTAAAAAAAGAGAAGAAAAATTGAGCAAATTCATTATATGATTTTATAATAAAGTTAAGAATCTGCCGGCTAATGCTCGGCGCAACAGTTTGGATGGTTGTTTTTTGTCGGGTCCTCTACACCGCAACTATTTATTGTTTAGACAATTTTGAATTTGTCGAGCTTTTAATTCTTATATGAGTTCAAAAATATTTCTATCTTTTCCGCATCCTTATATCCGAGCTCATACAATTTACTTAATCCGATTTTATTTCTTGTCGCCGTTTTAATCCCAAAACAATCTTCAGGATAAACTATCAGCACTTTACCTTGTTTTTCAAGTTCAAGAATTTCAGCTATCCTGTTATGATATAATGTGTGTGACATAGTTACAGCTTTCGCAATTTGCGGATATTTAAAAAGCAATGGTTTAACAAGCCATTTCGGAAAAGCAGATTTATTATAGCTGATAGGAAGAGTCAAACAGATAATTAATTTATCACAACCGTCGTTAAATGCTTTTTTATACGGAATCGGATCAGAAATTCCGCCATCGAAATATCTTCCGTTCTTAAATAAAACAGGTTGACGGGTTGCAATAGGTAATGCACAACTTGCCTTTAACAAAGTAAAATCATCATATTCTAAATCACTCTTACAAAAATACTTTTGTTCAGAGGTATTTGCATCCGTTACTGCGGCAACAAACTGTTTAGGTGATTTCATTATGGCTTCAAAGTTCAGTGGATTTTTACCGCAGCTGTTTGTTATATCGGAATAAATATAATCAAGATTTATATACATTCCTTTGCTGAAATAGTTACCAATACTCATATATTGCTTTTCAAAAGAATAGACCTCATAAAAGCTTTTTAATCGTCCCCGCTGGCCTGCTATGTATGTAATAAGGTTTGCACTTCCTGCTGAAACGCCCAAGCAATATTCAATATCAATAGAATTATCAAGAAGATAATCAATAATACCGCTTACATAATTTCCTCTTAAGCCGCCGCCGACATCCATTATTCCTATCATTTTTTCACCATATATTTTTTAAAATTCGTGTTTCTCAAAAAATTCATGGCCATCTTTTCAGAGTTTTCATAATACTGAGGCTCATAATGTATCATCCCAATTTTAACTATATATTGCATTATAAGGGTATTTGTATTTAAAATCAAGCAATAAAAAACGATATGTTTCGACATACACCAATATCGGTAACGGTATACATTTTTGAAACAGAGTATACATTCTGACTTACATTATTAGGAGTTATAGTTGTTTTTTGGGGATTTTCATTACCTATGATTTCGGCAACAAAAAAATATGCCGTCATTGTTTTTTTATTAATTCTGCGAAATCTTCGAAAAATCTACTCATACCAAAATATGAAAACGATTTTTATTTTTCTTTAATAAGCACCATACTGAAAAGCTCTAATTCAAAGGTAAGATTATCAGTAACTTCTGTAAGCTCACCACTGTGCTTGTTATCAGTCTTATATATATCGTACGACCCCTTTTTACCCAAATCCAATGAAATCTCTTTGTTAGGCAAAGAGTCATTATCGCTGTAATAAGTAAGTATAATTGTCGCTTTTCCGTTTTTATCCACACCACAAAGAGAATAGATGTTTTCAATCTCATTTTGGGAAGCAATTTCTTTTTCGCAATCATAAAGGAAACCATACCAATAAAAGGCATAGTAGCCCTTTAACTTTTCATAGGTGTAAAAATCAAAAACACCGTTAAAAGCTGACGGACGAGTGTCGTAATACATCAGCATATCAATGAACGAGTGCTGAGATGCGCACATACAAGCCATTATAAATGATGCACCCTTAATACCATGAATTGCTTTAAGAGAATAAACATATTCCTCTGTCCAGCCCTTTACATAGTTCCATTCATTCAGTATACTCTCTGCATTTTCATAGCCATACTTATCCAGAAGCGTTTTGATTCTTTCTGATTTTTTTGTCATATGCTCGGGCTCGGTACAGTAAATATGCCAAGAAAAGAAATCCAGCGGTACGTTACTTTTTTTCATCTCTCGAAGAAAGTCTTCTGCCCATTCCTCATTCCAGGCAAGAGCGGGACCGCCTATTTTCAAATTAGGAAACGTCTCTTTAAGATGTTTTGCGGTAATTTCGAACAAATCAAAAAACTGCGCCTTTGTTCCGCCCCAAGTGCGCTTGTTGGGTGAATCATCAGGATCAAGGTCGGCTTCGTTCCAAATTTCCCAATATTGAATATTAAGATTGTAGCCATCTGCCCAGCCATTATTGTAATGTCGGATAATATGTTCGCAGATAACAGCCCACTTTTTGAAATCCTTAGGTGGAATAGTGCCATGTTTTTTTATCTGATGCTCAATTGTCTGACCTAATCTGAAAAAGGTTGCAGTACCTGCATCAAGACAAACCAAAACACTTTCATCCGTACATGGAAAATCATAGGAAGCGGGGTCATACG
>JAZRRT010000081.1:0-6760 GCA_045650985.1 Acutalibacteraceae bacterium
ATCAATGCTAAGGAAGCCGTTTCTCTCGGTGCCAAGATCCTCAACGAGCATCTCAGTCTCTTCGGAGATTTGTCAGACGAGGCATTTGACACAGAGGTTATGGTCGTTAAGGACGACAACGTAATGGAAAAAGTCCTGGAGATGACCATTGAGGAACTTGACCTCTCCGTTCGCTCCTTCAACTGCTTGAAGAGAGCCGGAATCAACAAGGTTGAAGACCTTATCAACAAGTCCGAAGAGGATATGATGAAGGTTCGTAACCTTGGTAAGAAGTCACTTGACGAAGTTGTTGCAAAGCTCAGATCTCTTGGCTTTGACCTTCGCAAGGACGAAGAATAATTAACCACAACTATTAGCCTTTATTTATCGGCAAAGGAGTGATTTTAATGCCCGGTACCAGAAAGCTCGGCAGAGCCAGCGACCACCGTATGGCAATGCTTCGTGCAATGGTTACTTACCTCTTGGAGAACGGCAAGATTGAAACTACCGTTACAAGAGCTAAGGAAGTCCGTTCATTAACGGAAAAAATGATCACCGTCGCAAAGGACAACACTCTCGCTGCAAAGCGTCAGGCTCTTGCTTTTGTTACAAAGGAAGACGTTGTCAAAAAGCTTTTCGACGAAATCGCCCCCAAGTACAAGGATGTTAACGGCGGCTACTGCCGTATCATCAAGACCGGTCCCCGCCGCGGTGACGCAGCTGAGATGTGCATCATCGAGCTCGTTAGCGACGATGCTCCGGTTGAGGAGAAGAAGTCCAAGTCAAAGAAAGCTTCAAAGTAAGTTTTCAACCTGATTCTTAACATCTGTTTATTTGATACGCCCTGTCATTCGGCAGGGCGTATCTTTTTTACAAAAAAAGAATAGTACCGAAAACCTTGACGGCTTCGGTACTATTCTTTTTCAAATTTAATAATGTCGCTGACCTCACAGTCTAATGCGTAACAAAGTGCATCGAGTGTGGTTGTGTTGATAGCCTCGCCTTTTTTCATTCTGTGCAATGTGTTGGCTGAAAAGCCTTGCTTGAATATAAGGTTATATTCGGTTATTCCTTTTTTCAGAAGTGTTTCGTAAAACGCAGCATAACTTATTATTTGTAATTCACCATACATTTTATTTACGGTAGTTGCATAAAATTGTCAGATACGTTTAATGTAATGGTAACATATTCAACTTCTTGACAATACTCAATATATTGAGTATAATTGGTGCAGATACCGAAGATAATTGCCGAAAGAAGTAGGTGACAGCAGTTGTATAACTTTGAGGAGTATGAGCAGATTGATAAATCAGTTTATGAATATTTTGCGTTGAGTGCAACCGGATATTCTGATAAAACAGCAATATCATATTACGGCAAGACTTTTACATATAATGAAATGATGAAACGTATAGATGAGTTTGCGTCAGCGCTCAAGTCCTTCGGTGTGGGTAAAAACGATGTTGTGGCTTCGTCTTTGCCCGGTATGCCTGAGGGTGTGTTTCTGATTTATGCAATCAATAAAATTGGTGCGGTTTACTGCGCTTTTGATTGTCGCTCTAAAAGTGATGAAATAAAGGAAATGATGAATACTTTTTCGCCGAAGCTCTGCTTTGTTCCCGATTTTCAGGTTAAGGAGTTTCGCGATGTGCACAACAATACGGTTGTTCATATCAGCCCTGTTCACTGCATCGGCGGATTAATGAAGTTTAGTGAAGCGTGGGCAAATTTTTTTCGTGGAAGAACATTTTTTTATCATAAGCATAAGAATTTGATATCTTATGAAAAATTTATGAGCGCTTCTTACTGCGAAGACATCAATTTGGAATACAGTGATAATAATGAATTCGGGTACTTTTATACAAGCGGTACGACATACGGCAGAAAAAGCGTAATACTTTCAAACGAAAATATAAATGCCGCGGCAATTCAACAGAAAAAAGCTCTTGGATTAATAAAGCCGGGCGACAGCATCCTTAATATAATGCCGCTTTTTACCTGTTACAGCGTAACTCTTGGCATGCATCTTCCGCTTGTAAACGGTGTAAGCGTAAGTCTTGTCCCTTTAGTAAATACTAAAAAATTTAAAAATCTTATTTTAAAACACAAACCGAATTACATAATTACTGTGCCGGCGCATTGGGAGTATTTTATTAAAGAGGATTTTGACGGCTGCGATCTGTCGTTTCTCAAAGAGGTTGTTATTGGCGGAGATATAATTGATTCGGATTACAGAAAAAGCCTTGACAGGATATTTGAAACCGTAGGAACTAAAATTACTGTCGGATACGGTCTTACGGAAACTGCATCTTCGGCAACAATGGGAAGATCAAAGGACATCCCCGAGGGAAGTGTAGGTTTTGCGATTGCTAATACAGATGTAAGAATTTTTAACAGTCAAAGCGATGCATTTATGCCCTGCGGTGAACAAGGTGAGATTTGCATAAGCGGACCAACGGTATGTAAGGGCTACTATAAAGACAGGGAAATGACCGAAAAACTGCTTAAGGAGCATAACGGCAGGGTATGGCTTCACAGCGGAGATATGGGTTATATCGACGAAAACGGAGCTTTGTTCTTTTGTGAACGAATCAAAAGAATGTACGTGCGCTTTGACGGCTCAAAAATATCACCATATTCAATTGAACAGGCAATTTTGAAGTGCCCCGTCGTGAAGCGATGTCTTGTTGTTGCAATTGCTGACGTGGAGCATTCACACGGCAAATGCGCAAAGGCATTTGTTGTTTTGCAGGACGGTTACAAAAAGGATACGGCAAATAAAATGTTGGAGAGTTTTATCAAAAGCAATCTCGATGAACATATGGTGCCGAAGGTGATTGAATTTGTTGAAAAACTGCCGTATACCAAAAACGGTAAGCTTGATTACTTCGGAGCGGTAAAATAAGTGTTTTGGAGAGTTATATAAATTATGACACTTAAAATTAACAGGCGTTTCGTTCTCAGGTGTTGTGGTCAAGGCGAGAACAGAATAATCAAATAATTTACGCGGAAATGGGGCTGTTTTTCCTGTTCGACAGAATAATTTGATTGTTGACATTTTTTTGCGATATGATATAATTTAGAAAAAAACTAAAGGAGAAATATATATGAATTGTTCTGTTTGCGGTACTCAGAATCAAGACGGCGCAACGTTTTGCCAATACTGTGGCGCTGAATTAACTGTTCAGCAGCAACAGCAGCCCGCTTATCAGCAGCAGCCTGCTTACCAGCAGCAGCCCGCTTATCAGGAGCAGCCCGCTTATCAGCAGCAGCCTGCTTATCAGCAGCAGCCCGCTTACCAGCAGCAGCCCGCTTATCAGCAGCAGCCCGCTTATCAGGAGCAGCCTGCTTATCAGGAGCAGCCCGCTTATCAGGAGCAGCCTGCTTATCAGGAGCCTGCTTATCAGGAGCCTGCTTACCAGGAGCAGCCCGCTTATCAGGAGCAGCCCGCTTATCAGGAGCAGCCTGCTTATCAGCAGCAGCCTGCTTACCAGCAGCCTGCTTATCAGCAGGGCTATGCTTATGCTCAGCCGACACCTGAAAAGAAATCAAATACCTCCTCACTCCTTTCGATGATTTTCGGTATTGTTTCGTTCGTTATGGGTATGCTGCCTCTCGGCATTGTAGCAATTATCCTCGGTATGAAGGTGCAGAAGGAAGCTAAAGCAGCAGGCACAACAGACAGTAAGGCAAAGATCGGTGTTATCTTTGGCATACTCGGTGTTGTAGGTTGGGTTTTAGCTATAGCTGCTATAATTTGTTATTACGTATTTGTTATTGGTCTTGTTGCTGTCGGCAGTATGTATTAATTATTGCCGGTTGTAACGAAATATATCGGATGAAGATGCTTTGCGTTTTCATCCGATTTTTTTGTTCGTATGTTGATATAAATGGCAAAAATTCTCCGCGTAAATATAGGTGGTTATGCTAAAGTGCCGAAAATGTAAAAATCGCTTTACTTTAACGAGCTAATATGGTAAAATGCTAACACACTAAAGAATTTGAAAGGACGTATACATTATGAAAAAGCTTATAGCACTTCTCCTCGCACTTTCAATGGTATTCTGTTTCGCAGCTTGCGGCGGTCAGTCAGGCTCCGAGGGCTCAACAAATGGCGATGCAAACACTGCAAGTGACCTTGCTTACGTAAAAGAAAAGGGTACACTCGTAGTTGGTATTACAGATTATCCTCCCATGAATTATCAGGAAAACGGCAAATGGGTCGGCTTCGATACAGAGCTTACTTATGCTTTTGCTGAAAAGCTCGGCGTTGAGGTTGAGTTTGTTGTTCTTGCTGACTGGGGTAAGAAGTTCATCGAGCTCAGCTCAAAGTCAGTTGACTGCGTATGGAACGGTATGACAATTACTGATGAGGCTCTCAAGAATGCTTCTGTTTCTGACGTTTACCTTCAGAACTCTCAGGTAGTAGTTGTTGCTGCTGATCAGGCTGCAAAGCTCAACAGCGTAGATGCACTCAAGGATCTTGAGTTTGCAGTAGAAGAAGGTTCAGCAGGTCAGTCTGCTGCTGAAGAAAACGGCCTTAAGACTGTTCCCGTTAAGGATATGGCTGCAGCACTTCTTGAGGTTAAGAGCGGTTCTTGTGACGGTTGCATTATCGATAAGACAATGGCTGACGCAACAATCGGCGCAGGTAAGAGCTATGCTAACCTTGCAGTTGCTCTCACTCTCAGCACAGAAGAGTTTGGTATTGCTTTCAGAAAGGGTTCCGACATTACTGCTGAGCTTAACGCATTCCTTAAGGAATACAAGGCAAGCGGCGAATTTGCAAAGCTTGCTGAAAAGTACGAGGTAAATATCGAGGAGTAATTATTTCTCATAAAAGTTTATGAAAACAAAAGGCAGGAAGTCATCTGGCTCCCTGCCTTTAAGATGTGTTTTGCTATGTAAAGAAAGGTTCAGCTTTTTATGTTTTGGACGGTAACGACAACTTTGTTGGAGGGCTTTGCAGAGACCCTCAAGCTTTTTGCATTGACATTGGTTTTTTCCTTGCCGCTCGGTCTGATAATAAGCTTCGGCTCAATGAGCAAGCTCAGACCGATAAAATGGTTGGTGCGTACTTTTGTGTGGATTATCAGAGGTACTCCGCTGATGCTCCAGCTTATAGTTATATATTACGGACCCGGCCTGATTTCCGGTTGGGCACAGAATTTGATTATGGAAACGGGAACGGCTAACTCGCTTGTTGCTTGGCTTACCGAGTGGTCTGTTTTAGACCGCTTTGTTGCAGCGTTGCTTGCTTTTGTAATCAACTATGCCTGCTATTTCTCTGAAATTTACCGTGGCGGTATTGAAAGCATTTCCAAAGGTCAGTATGAAGCTTGTCAGGTGCTTGGTATGTCAAAGTCGCAGGCTTTCGTTCACGTTGTATTTCTTCAGGTTGTCAAACGCATAATTCCGCCTATGAGTAATGAAATTATCACTCTTGTAAAAGATACTTCGCTTGCCCGTATCATTTCGGTTTATGAAATTATCTGGAGCGGTGAGTCATTTATGAAGAGCGATGGTTTGCTTTGGCCGCTGTTCTATACAGGCGCTTTCTATCTGGTTACCTGCGGTCTGCTTACTGTCATATTCAACAAGATTGAAAAGAAAATGGATTATTTCAGGAGTTAAGCTATGGCAATACTTGAAGTTTCAAACCTTAAAAAAAGTTTCGGTAAAACCGAAGTGCTCAAGGATATTTCTTTCACACTTGAAAAAGGACAGGTTTTGTCAATTATCGGCTCTTCCGGCAGCGGTAAAACAACGTTGTTGCGTTGTATCAACTCGCTGGAAACCGCAAATTCGGGCAAGATTGTTGTTGATAATGGTGTAATCTTTGACTCGGGAAGCAAGGTTAAGCTTACAAAGGAGCAGAAGCGAATTAATCAGCTTAACGTAGGACTTGTTTTTCAGCAGTTTCATCTTTTTCCTCAGCACAGTGTCCTTCGTAACGTAACTCTTGCACCGACTCTTCTCAAAAACGGTACACCCGAAGAGATTGAGAAGTCTGCACTTGAAATTATCAAGAGTGTCGGTCTTGAGGAAAAAATTGATTTTTACCCCTGCCAGCTTTCAGGCGGTCAGCAGCAGCGCGTTGCGATTGCGCGTGCGCTTGCTCTCAATCCTAAAATCCTCTTCTTTGATGAGCCTACCTCTGCGCTCGACCCCGAGCTTACGCAGGAGGTTCTTAACGTAATCAGAGAGCTTAAGGATAAGGGCTGGACAATGGTTATTGTTACCCACGAAATGGAATTTGCCAGAAACGTTTCCGATAAGGTTATCTTTATGGCGGACGGTATCATAATCGAAGAGGGTACACCTGAAGAGGTTCTTGTCAACCCGAAATCGGAAAGAACAAAGGCTTTCCTCAATAAGTTAGGCTGATTTAAAAACAAAATAATTTTATGCACACTCTACCTCGTGTTTGGGCTGATAATGCCTATACAGAGCGAAAGTGTGCATTTTTTTCTTTTTCCGTCGAATTGAGCTTTAACGGCAGAAAGTTGAGAAAATTGCCAAAATAAAGTAAAAAACTTTACAAAACGGGTAAAAAACATCTTGACAAGGCTTGAAATATGCTCTATAATACCTAATTACAATTAAAATGGAATTATAGTGGTTTAATAGCGACTTCACTAAATTCCACGATTTTTGGTTGTGCAATATAACCAAAAATCACAGCAAATTCCGGTCAAATTTCTAACTGCGATATAGAAAAAGAATGGAGTGATTTGCCTATGGCAAAAGCAGCCAAAATGATCAAGCATGGCAAGATCGA
>JAZRRT010000082.1:0-15134 GCA_045650985.1 Acutalibacteraceae bacterium
AATGCGTGCTCGTTTTTCAAAAAACAAGTAAAATTATGAATTAGCAGAACGATATTATCATTATCTATCCAACTTAAATCAGTCATTATATCATAGTAACTGTGATAATCAGGTTTCATATACTGAGAAAGTTCAGGGAACGAAAATAACATCGCCATAGAATTCCAATAATCTTCCCAAGTATTTATTTTTGCACCATCAATTTCCGCAATAAATGTTTCTGATTTTAATCCTGATTTTATTTTGTTTACATCATCTTTTGTTATATTTGAAATCAAATTGTTCATTATCGTGTCTCCTACAGCGTTCGATCTGTAACATCAATAACGGTTACTATTTCACGCAATTTCTTGCCGTCAATTACCTTATCCAAAAGCTCCTCAACGGTTGCAAGTTTTTCTTCTGTTTCCTGTTTTAATGCTTGTGAAAAAGCTATTGTTCCGTCATTCATTCTTGATATACAATAAGATTTGCCGTTAAAATCAAATTGAACTTCTCCGCCATATTGTACACTCCATCTGAAGTCTTCTACCGACTCGAACATAAGCGAGTTTTTCGATGTCGATTTCATTATTATCATACCTTTCTTTTTATAAGCTTTTAATTCCGGTATCGGTAACGATGGGTCGTAGTCTATTTTTTCTATATAGTGTGGAAAACCTCTATCCCAGTTAATAATATGGTCATGCGGTTTTGAATGAGACCATGGCTGATTGTGGTCAGTCAAGTGTCGTTCAATTGCTGCTTTTCCTTCGGAATTATATTTCAGCAAATAGACCTCTCCATTTGGATTTACATACTTTCCTGTTGTATCAGGTTCACCTAATAAACGTTTATCTTCTTCCTTTTTGGGATGCCACTCATTAATAGCCGAGCCTCTGCCTTTTTCACAACTATCAACATATCCGTATGCTTTTTTTACAAATATGTTTTCTCCTGACCCTTTAACGCAAGACATCGAATCCACCTTGCCACCAAAGTGTTTCGTATAGTGGTTAGTTTCCGCATAATCAACAGTTATGATTTTGCCATTCATTTCCTCAAACGGCTCACCATAGCATATAACTGCTTTTGGCTTGATTTTCCGCATCATTTCTTCATAGCCCTGCATAAACAGGCTTTTTTCTTTTCTGACACCTATTGTTGAAACTGCAACTATGCTGCCTTTTGGAATGCCGTCAAAGCAAAACCAGAACGTGTTTGGCTCTCCCCAAGAAACAGTAGGAATAACCTTAACACCTTTAGCCTGCATATACGCACCGCACCAACGTGAACGGAAGGCGTTATACACCTTAACCGATAACGGCATTTCGGTATACATACTGAAATCGGGCGATAATACAGCCTTGTACTTTTTAAGCTTTTCAATTCTCGGCTCAGGGTCTTTCCACATAACCTCAAATTTGTAATCGTCCATAAAGAAATGAACAATAGCTTCTGTTTCGTTCTCACATAACTTATCATACCCTATCAATTCAATTTCTTCAAGGTCAATTCCATCAATTTTGAGTTGTGGAATTTCAAATACCCCCTCTCCTTTAAATTGATTTCTCAGAAACATCGGATTTGTTCTGAATTCAATACTTTTCATCTATTCCTCCTTGGTTTTGTTCGAACAAATGTTAGTTTTTGATTTTAACGGTTGATTTTTCCTTTGTTAACCAAATCGCTGTATATTAACATAAAGTTCAAAAAAGCATATAAAACCATAAAGTCGGCGCACGGATATCCGCACACCGACCGTTTGTATCTCTGTTCTGTTTTCAGCAGCCGCAGTTTTTGTCAAACGCAGGATTGCAGGCGTAGAAATTCTTGCTGTCAAGTTTATCGGTGACAAAGCGAAGTCCTTCACCGAAGCGCTGGAAATGAACAATTTCACGAGCGCGAAGGAATTTGATGACGTCGTTTACATCAGGATCATCGGAAAGACGAAGGATGTTATCATAAGTCTTTCTCGCCTTCTGCTCCGCTGCAAGGTCTTCGCTCAGGTCAGCGATAACATCGCCCGTTGACTGAATAGTTGCTGCAGTCCACGGCTCACCGCTCGCCGCAACAGGATAAATACCCGTTGTGTGGTCAACAAAGTATTTGTCAAAGCCCTGCCGCTTGATTTCCTCAACCGAAAGGTTACGGGTAAGCTGATAAACAACGGCGCACACCATTTCTATATGGGACAGCTCCTCGGTACCTATATCGGTAAGCAAACCCTTGAGCTCTCCCCAGGGCATTGCAAAACGCTGGCTGAGATAACGCATGGATGCACCAAGCTCACCGTCAGGTCCGCCGAATTGGGTGATTATAACCTGCGCGAGTTTTGCGTTGGGTGTTGCTATTTTTACAGGGTACTGCAATTTTTTCTCATACATAAACATCAGCAGTCGCACCAACCTTTCTCCCACGGCCAGGGGTCTTTGAGCCATTCAACGCCCTGCGCACTTCTCGGCGAGAGCTTGCCGCAGGTTGACTCGTATTCCTCACGAAGCAGCACATACTTCTTATGATATTTGTTATAGAGCCCCACGGCTGCAAGGTCTCCGGGATGTGTATCGAGGTAGAGGTGAAGATCCCACAATGCAAATTCAGCCGCTGAAAGCTTTTTCAGCAAATCTTTTTTGTTCACGGCTTACACCCTCTCATAAAAGGCTTATTAAGTGCCGCAAAAAGCGTACCTTCACAAAGCGCTTGGATTTCATCATAAACGGTTGTGTCAGTCTGCACAGGCACATATGCCATTGCTATGCTGTAATCTTCAGGAAACGATTGTTCGTTGCGACGGAAATGCACTTCCTGCCGCTTGCACATTTCGCAGACAGCGCCTGAGCGCTCGTTCATACGCATAAAGCATTTCTCCTTTACAGTGTACTAAGCGACAACCGCACTCGACTGCCGCTCTTGTACATACTATGCAGCCTCTGCTGATGACGTTAAAAAAAAGACCGCAAGGTCAGCCCCGCGGTCTTAGCTTTACTTCGTGCGTATTAATCAAACAAAGCTTTGATTTTATCCATATTTTCCATTGCAAGATCGTAACCGTATTTGTAAATCCGCTCAATCTTCGCCATATCCTTCTCAAGCGATTCAATCTGCACCTCTTCGCTCGGTCGGAGAATTACTGCCTTGCCCTCACGCTCAAGCTGATTGCAGAATTCAACCTCGCGATTATAACGCGTATGCCTTGTCAAAAGGCACTGCGCAACATTCGGGTACTTTCTTTTGAGTACAGCCGCCGCAATTTTATATGCCTTAGACTCCGTTTTAACATAATCCTTGGTTCTTGTAAGAACAATAAGCATTTTGGAGTGGCCGTCTTCAATCGCTTTTTTAGCAGGAATCGAATCAACAAGACCGCCGTCGTAATACTGCTTGCCGTTGTAAATTATAGGCGGAAAAACAACGGGCAGAGCACAGGTTGCCTGCAACAGAATATGACCGTTTACGGGATCCTTTTTATCGATATATTCCATTTCTCCCGTTTGCGCGTTTGTTATTCCGACAACAAGTTTTGCGGGATTATTGAAAAAAGTTTCGTTGTCAAACGGCATAAGCTCTCGCGGAATGGTTTCATAAATAAACTTTCTGCCGAAAATCGATCTGTCGGAAAAAATATTCCTGAAACCTACGTATCTTTTGTCGTGTCTGTATTTCTGCATTATTTCAAGGTTGCGACCTGTCTGTTTTGAAATATACGACGTCGCATTTGATATACCTGCGGAAACACCGACAAGGTACGGAAACTCTACCCCGCTGTCAAGGAGTGCATCCATAACGCCGCACGAAAAGAGCGGACGGAAAGTTCCTCCTTCAAGTACAAGTGCCGGCATAGTCTCAACTCCATTACAAAAAAATTAAACACTTTACAAAAGGATATTACCACAAAATAACACTAAAGTAAACATTCACTGTTGCATTATGCAGTATTGATGATATAATTAATTTACATTTGTAAATTAAAGGTGAAAAAATATGGTTCGCTACATTTTCAGGTTTATTCCTCTGCTCATTTCAATTATAGTTTCTTTCTTTTCCGTTTTCGGTCAGAGTGCGGAACAGCTCGCTCTCGACATTGCGGAGCAGCCGGTGCGTATTGCTCAACTGGAGCAAGCCTACCTTAACGGCGAAATACCACCCGTTAACGAAGCTGACTTTTTTGACGGAGACCTTGCGGCAGAACTTGACAACGGCATTAAATTCAACGAGGTATCCTTTATCGCAACACACAACAGCTATCAGAAAAAATCCGTACCCGCTTTGCGTGAAATTTACCAAGACCTTTCCGAGCTGACATTCGGACTTATCAAAAGCGATATGGGCGAATTTGAAAGCCAGACTCTGACCCAACAATTCAACTGCGGAATACGCAGCATAGAAATGGACATTGAAACCTTTGTAAAGGATGATACCATTACATTCTCTTGTATGCATTCTCCCGCCATCGATATGACAACAACCTGCTACGATTTTGCTCTTGCGCTTAAAGAGATAAGTCTCTGGTCAGACAACAACCCCGACCACTTGCCGATTACGATTATAGTTGAGCCGAAAACCATCAGTCTTCCGATGGAAGATATGAAAAGCTTCAACCTTGACTACGCCAAAGAGTTTGATAAAATACTGCGCGACAACCTCGGCGACAAGCTTTTCACTCCGGCAGATATGCTCCGCGATTACAAAACATTCGGCGAAATGAGAGCCGCTGACGATTGGTGCCGTGTTGATGAAATGCTCGGCAAGGTGCTTGTCCTCCTGCACGAAACCAACGTAACCGAAAATTATATAGCTATGGACACTACTTTCGCCTCTCAGGCAATGTTCCCTATGTTGAGAGAGAAGGATGCATCGCGCGATTGCGCCTCATTCCTGCTCATAAACGACCCTAAAAGAGCGCTTGCGTGTAAAGCCGAAATACTTGACGAGCTTAATTTAGTGGTCAGAACAAGGGCAGATTCATACGGATCAATAGATGCTGCAAAGCGAGAAAACGCTATATCTAGCGGTTCACACATAATTTCAACCGATTATCCCGTACGCGACGATTCAACGGAAGATTCTTACATACTTTGCTTCGGAGAGCAAAAAACAATACGCTCTGTAAAGTAACTTATCTTTACAAGCGCCAAACAGGGACCGATTCCGAGTGGTTTCGGCCCCTGTTTTTTTGCACAGTTTTGTGACAAAACAGCACAAATTGTGTGTGTTAACAGCAAAAGAGAACTTATTCAACAAAATATTGTGGTTTTTTTGTCTATTATTCCATATTGACACCCCATAGATTGTGGCTTATAATGTGAATACACGACTTTTAGAACACAATATATTGTGTGCGAAGTTATATAGATTTTCGTAAGAATATTTGGAAAGAGAGAAAAATCGGTATGAGAATCATCAAAAGAAACGGTGCCGAAGAGAATTTTAACGAAGAAAAAATCCTCATCGCCATCACAAAAGCTAATCAATCCGTTGATGAAGACATCCGTATGACCGATCTGCAGATTAAGAGAATCACAGAGTCGGTTGTTATTTCTTGTGAGGCTCTCGGCCGTGCTCCCACGGTTGAAGAAATTCAGGACCTTGTCGAAAAGAAGATTATGGCTCACGGTGCATTTGAGGTTGCAAAGAACTACATCACCTACAGATACACACGTTCACTTGTCAGAAAGAGCAACACAACAGACGACAAGATTCTCTCCCTCATCGAGTGTAATAACGAGGAAGTCAAGCAGGAAAACTCCAACAAAAACCCCGTTGTCAACTCCACACAACGCGACTATATGGCAGGCGAAGTTTCAAAGGACATCACCAACCGTATCCTCCTGCCCAAAGAAATTGTCGATGCACACAACGAGGGCATTATCCACTTCCACGATTCAGACTATTTCGCACAGCATATGCACAACTGCGATCTTGTCAACCTCGAGGATATGCTCCAGAACGGCACGGTAATCACCGGCACACTTATCGAAAGACCGCACAGCTTCTCAACAGCCTGTAACATTGCCACACAGATTATTGCACAGGTTGCTTCCAACCAGTACGGCGGTCAGTCAATTTCACTTACTCATCTTGCTCCCTTCGTTCAGGTCTCGCGTGAAAAAATCCGCAAGGCAATCATCGATGAGATGAATGACATCGGTGCACAAATCAGCGAAGAGAAGCTCAAGGAGATAACAGAGAAGAGACTCCGTGAAGAAATCAGCCGCGGTGTTCAGATAATCCAGTACCAGGTTGTTACACTTCTCACCACAAACGGTCAGGCTCCCTTCATAACCGTATTTATGTACCTTGGTGAAACAGACAACGAGCAGGAAAAGGAAGACCTGGCACTCATCATCGAAGAAGTTCTTCTTCAGCGTTGCAAAGGCGTAAAGAACGAAAAGGGTATCTGGGTAACTCCCGCATTCCCCAAACTCATCTATGTTCTTGAAGAGGATAACATACACGAGGATTCCAAGTACTGGTACCTCACAGAGCTTGCCGCAAAATGCACGGCAAAGCGTATGGTTCCCGACTACATCTCCGAAAAGAAGATGCTCGAGCTCAAGGTTGACAAAAACGGTGAAGGTCACTGCTACACCTGTATGGGTTGCCGCAGCTTCCTTACACCCTACGTTGACGAAAACGGCAAGGCAAAATACTACGGCCGTTTCAATCAGGGCGTTGTTACAATTAACCTCGTCGATATTGCCCTCTCTTCCGGCGGCGACAAGGAAAAATTCTGGAAAATATTCGAAGAAAGACTTGAGCTTTGCCACAAGGCACTTCTCTGCCGCCACGAAAGACTCAAGGGCACACTTTCAGATGCCGCTCCCATTCTCTGGCAGTACGGTGCGCTTGCAAGACTTGCAAAGGGTGAGCCTATCGACAAACTCCTCTTCGGCGGTTACTCAACAATTTCGCTCGGCTATGCAGGCCTTTATGAGTGTGTCAAGTATATGACAGGCAAGAGCCACACCGATCCCGAGGCAACACCGTTTGCGCTCGAGGTTATGGACCTTATGAATGCCGCCTGCCGTGTATGGAAAGCAGAGCACAACATCGACTTCTCACTTTACGGCACTCCCCTCGAGTCAACAACCTACAAATTTGCAAAGTGCCTTCAGCGCCGTTTCGGCATTATTCCCGGCGTAACGGACAAGGGCTATATCACCAACAGCTATCACGTTCACGTTTCGGAAGAAATCGATGCATTTGAAAAGCTTCGCTTCGAAGCACAGTTCCAGCATCTTTCACCCGGCGGTGCAATCAGCTACATTGAAGTTCCCGATATGCAGAACAACATTGAAGCTGTCCTTCAGGTTATGAAGTTCATCTACGACAACATCATCTATGCAGAGCTCAACACGAAGTCCGACTACTGTCAGGAATGCGGATTTGACGGTGAGATTGAGATTGTCGAAGAGGACGGCAAGCTTATCTGGAAGTGCCCCAACTGCGGCAACACCGACCAGGATAAGATGAACGTTGCACGCCGCACCTGCGGTTACATCGGCACTCAGTACTGGAACCAGGGACGTACTCAGGAAATCAAAGAAAGGGTACTTCACCTGTAATATGTACTACGGACAAATCAAAAACTGCGATATAGCTGACGGCGAAGGGGTGCGCGTCACCCTCTTCGTATCCGGCTGTACCAACAGATGCGAGGGTTGCTTTCAGCCGCAGACGTGGGATTTCTGCTACGGCAGAGAATTTACACAGGAAACCGAAAACGAAATTATTGATATGCTCAAGCCGAGCTATATCAACGGTCTTACACTTCTCGGCGGCGAGCCGTTTGAGCCGGAAAACCAGCGCGCATTGCTCCCGTTTGTGAAGAGGGTAAAGGAAACCTACCCGAACAAAAACATCTGGGCTTTCACAGGTTTTACGCTCGAGCAGCTTCAGACCAAGGAGCCGCATCCGAGGTGTGAAGCAACTGATGAACTGCTGAGCCTTATCGATATACTTGTTGACGGCAGATTTGAGAAAGATAAGAAAAACCTTATGCTCAGATTCCGCGGCTCGGAAAATCAGCGAATCATCGACCTGCCAAAAACGTTGTCATCGGGCGAAATCACCCTTTGGGACAAGGCAGACAGACGATAAACAGCCTGAAAATGCCGTTTCACCGCTTGTTTTATATTAATACTTCTTATAAAAAACTCCGTAATACTTAAGGTATTACGGAGTTTTTGTTTAGTTAATCTTAATTGAAAGAATCTGGAAAGGTTTGAGATCGGCAGAGATAACGCCTGTCATAACCGAGCATTCGGTAACCTCGTTTTCCATCAGGTCAACAACGCTTGCGCGCTGGAAACGGAAACCGGGTGTAAGCGTAAAGCTGCAATCAGCACCTGCGCTTTCATAAAGTCGAACAATAATTCCCTTCCCGTCCTCTGCTGCCTTAATGCTCTCGATAACTGCGCTGCCGCCGTTATCAAACTTAATCATTTCTTCAGCAGGCTTTGAGTCTATACGTCCGTCGCTGCCTACCTTCACGACAGTAAGCGGCATATTGAACGCATAAGCATACTCGTTGACCTTCGCCTCAACTCTGCCGCCCTTATGCGGATAAAGAGCATACGCAAAGGCATGCTTGCCGTAATCTGCGTTTGTGTCGGGATAGGTAGAACTTCGAAGAAGGTTTATATCGATAGTTGTATCCTTGATACGGTAGCCGTACTTGCCGTTATTGAGCACGGCGGCACCGTAATCGCGCTGAGATACGTCAACCCACTTCTGTGCGCAGACCTCAAACTGAGCATACTGCCAGCTCGTGTTTTCGGTGGTTGAGCGCTCAATTGAGCCGAACTGAATATCACACTCCGCCTTATCCGTAACAACGTTTATCGGGAAATCCGTGCGAAGCATTCTGCGTTTCTCGCGCCAATCAACCTCTGTATCAAAACGGATAATTCCCGCAGGTGTAAGCGAAATCTTCTGCTTGAGAATTGACGAGCCGTAGCTAAACACCTGCACCCTGACGGCATTGCCGCCCTCAACCGCAGTTTCAACACTTTCAAGCTCCATCGCTTCGCTGACGTCTTTCATATAGTCAAAGCGCATATCCCAAGCGTCACCACGATCGGTATAAATACGCATAACGTTTGCCGTCGCTCCCGGAAGGAGAACCTGTCTGCCGTTAACCTTGTCAAAAATTTCTTTTATTTCGCCGTTAGCACCGAAAGAAACTGAAAGTTTTGCATTTTCAAGTCCGCTTTCGTCCGAAGAGCAACGCTCAAAACAATCCGTGCTTTCATCAAGGCTCTTCATACCCATTGCAGGCACGGTAATTGCTCTGTAACCGCCTGTTGTCTTGAACTGTTCCGTCACATCAAAGGGAAGTGAATTAAAAACAATGCTCTCATTCATTCTGCCGATTGATGCCGCAACCGCACCAAAAGCAGTCTTCTTGATTTCCGTAAGGCGTCTGAGCATAGCCTTATAACCCTCTTCAGCCTCTTTGTATACGCGGTTTATCGATGAACCGGGCAGAATATCATGGAACTGATAGAGCAGATATTCCTCCCATATTTTATCAAGCTCAGCCTTGGGATAATCAACGTTTGCCGCAATCTTAGCCCATACGCAGGCAAACTCCGTTTCGCGAAGAGCAAACTCGATGCGCCTGTTATAACGCTTGATTCTGGACTGCGTTGTGTACGTACCCTGATGTCTTTCAAGGTAAAGCTCACCAACCCACTTGCTGTAACTGTCTTTATCGGCATTAATTCTGTCGAGCATATCGATTGAATATCCCTGCTCGCAGGGCACCAAACCGTCAGCATTCTTGATTCTTTTAAGGCTTTCAAGGTGGAACGTGCTCGGACCGCCGCCGCCGTCACCAATGCCGTAAAGCATAAGCGCTTCTTCGCACACCGCGTTGTCCTTATAATTCCGCTCAATCTTCTTGAGCGCACGAGGCATTGCCGAACCATTATACGTATCCTCGGGAAGAAGGTGAGCAAGCACGCTTGTACCGTCAATACCAACCCAGTTGAACGTATGATGCGGATAAACGTTATGCTCGCTCCACGAAAGCTTCTGCGTTACAAAATAGTCAACACCGCTGAGCTTGAGAATCTGCGGAAGTGCCGCACTGTAACCGAAAACGTCGGGCAGCCAGAGAGAACGCGCATCAACGCCGAACTCATCCATAAAGAACTTTTTACCGTAGAGGAACTGACGTACAAGGGGCTCTGCACCGCTTACATTTGTATCTGCTTCAACCCACATACCGCCCTGGCATTCCCAACGGTTTTCTCTGACCTTCTGCTTGATTTTTTCGTAAAGCTCGGGATAATCCTCTTTAACCCATTTATAAAGCTGAGGCTGGCTTGCACCGAAAACAAAATCGGGGTAGCGCTCCATCAGGCTGATAACGTTTGAGAAGGTACGTGCGCCCTTGCGCTTTGTTTCGCGAATCGGCCACAGCCACGCAAGGTCGATGTGTGCGTGACCTATTGCCGTAACCTTCAGCGAGCTGTCGCCGCCCTTACGGTCAAGCTCTGCCGCAAGAATTCTCTTGACAAGAGCCTTGTCAAAATCAGGTGACGTTATGTAGCACGCAGCATCGTAAACCCTGCCGAGAAGTCTCTTGTAACGGGCCGTATTCTTATCGAGGGTTTCAATCATATCAAAAGCAATGCACAGGTCATAATAAATTTCTCTGAGCTCGCTGTCGCATACGGCAATATCAGCCTCAACAACCGAGCCGCTGTCCTGATATTTACCAAAAAGGTCATTACATCCCGCATCAGCCCAGAGAGAAACCTCACCGCTCTGCTTTGTCTGTTTGTCGAGAATGAAAATACGCTTACCGGGGCATCCGAGGGTCGTATCGAACTCAGAACTTACGTTTGTCATACAGGCAATCGGCACACCCGCTTTATCGAATATGCACATTTCGCCGCTCACGTCAAGCATAAGAACAAGGTTTTTGCCGCGCTCTGATTCGGGGATTCTGCCTTCAAAACAGAACCAAGCGCAATCCCAGAGTTTGCCCCACGAATCACCAACGCTGAGAATCTTCTCTTCGCCGGAAAAACGGTCAGCAAACTTGACAGGCTCATCCGTTACGTAAGCCTTAATTGAAAGCGGAGCGATTTTTGTGTATATCGCAGGCTTGACAGTATTTATCGCATCTTTAATTTTGCGAATCATATATCTTTCGGAATAAGGCATATTTCCCACACCCGTGCAGGGACAACTACCCTGCCCTTTCTTGCTTAGTTTTAAAAAAAGGCCGCATCAAAACTTAATTTTTAAATTCAAGTTCTGATACAGCCGAAAATAATTGTGGTTTTATGCAGCCGACGAGACTGAATCTTCCTCGCTATCCGGCGGATCGGATTCTTCTTCCGCACCGCTATCAGCCGTAGAGGTTTCGTCCTGCGTTACCTCTTCATCTGTTGTTGTGCTTTCGTCGTCCGTGTTTGTAGAGTCTTCGTTTTCCCACGGCCACGTAAAATCAGGTCTTGTGCTTGAGGTCTCTTCTTCCTCGGGCTGAATGTCGTTTGACCCGGTCTGATTCTCGTCCGATGAGGAAGACTGATTGTAGTAGACGTAATCCAGCGCTGAATCACGGTTATCATCAATATTGATGTTGGACGTACCGTAAACAGCCATCTGCACCTTATAGGCAGCAAGGGTATAATCCACAACCCAGTATGATACGCCGCCGATGTTCGCGTCTTTTCTCGTCTCTTCATCGGGCATTGTAACCTGAACTATTTCGTAATTCATCCAACCCTGAGTAAGAGCCTGACGAGCAAAATCAAGCACCTTTGTCTTTGAGCAATCTGTCGCAAGGTGCGGCAGTACAGCGTCAACCGCATCATTGAGCTGAGAGAGTGTGGCACCCTTTGCGCTTGTAATAAGCGCAGAAATAAAGTTACGCTGACGGCGTGTTCTTGAAACGTCACTGTCCGCATCGCTCTTACGGATACGGCAGTATACAAGCGCCTGCTCACCGTCCAGTGTTACCGTGCCGTAATTGGGGATTTTGTTGATCTTTGTTGTTGTTCGGTTGATGTATTTCTGCTCGTATTCCTGAATATCGAGCGTTACACCGCCCAACGCGTCAACCAGATCGGTAAATGTTGTAAAGTCTACCGCTACGTAATAATCGATATCAATCTTATAATTTTTCTCAATCATATTTACGGTAGCCTTAGCGCCGCCTCTGCCAAACGCGGAATTGGCTTTTGCCACATAGCCCTTTCCGTTTGCCTCGTAATAGGCTCGGCTGTCACGCATAAACGAAACAAGAGTAATCTTTTTCGTCTTTTTATTAACCGAAGCAAGAATCATCGAGTCTGAATTACCGCCGTTTTTAACGCCGTTTTTGCCGTCAATACCAAGAAGAAGAATGTTGACAACATACTTCTGGTCCATTATCTCGCCGCCGTTGGAATACCATTTTTCAAGCAAATCGTCAAGCGAACTCGCATCGGTAATTCCGCCCATTGCGTCAAACTGGTTGTCCGACAGGTCTTCGGTGTAGTTTTCGTCGCCCTGCCAGCTTTCAGATTCATCCAACATCTTATTAAAATATATTGAATAAACAGCAAACGCAGTTAAACCTAACACCAAAACTATCAGCACGACAAGAATTATTTTTGTGTTTCTTTTGTTATTTTTCAGCATAAACTCGAAGAACTTATTGGGGTAATAAACATCTCTTTCTTCAAGAGGCTTATAGCCCTTTTTATAAGTTGGTCTCTTCTTGCTGTCGGAATAGATGTCTTCAAATTCCGTCTTTTTGTTTCTGTCGTTTTCCATAAAATCTCTTTCCTTCAAATCAAGGAGTCACGCCGATTATGACTCCGCCTGAGTTGACTCATTGTCAGCCTCAGCAGTTTCCTCCTCTGCAGCTGCCGATTGCTCATCTTCTGCCTCACGTTCAGCCGTGGTGACGGTAACGAGCTTGTCGCTGTCACCAACGCGCATTACTCTTACACCCTTGGATGTTCTGGAGAAGAGGCTGATTGAATCAGCCGGCATACGGATAACTATACCTTCCGAAGAGATAAGGATAATATCCTCGTCATCCTTAACCGTCATAAGTGCGGCAACCCTGCCGTACTTCTCGGTCTTGTAGTTTGTAACACCCTTACCGCCTCTTGTCTGCTGACGGTATTCGTCACCGGGGCTTCTTCTGCCGTAACCTGTTTCGGTAACGGTAAGAACAAAGCTCTCATCCGACACAACGTCCATACCGACAACCTTATCGTCACCGCGAAGCTCAATTGCCTTTACGCCGCGTGCCGTTCTGCCGATAGGACGCGCATCATTCTCGTTGAAGCGAATTGAGTAACCGTCACGGGTTGCAACAAGGAGATCATCGTCACCCATTGTGAGCTTAACCCATGCAAGCTCATCATCGTCATCAAGATTAATCGCGATAACGCCGTTCTTACGGATGTTTTTATATGCCTCAAGAAGTGTACGCTTTATAATACCGTTACGTGTAACCATGCAAAGGTATTCGCCGTCAGCCTCGGCAGGCACACGAATCATTGCCGAAATCTTCTCATCTGCTTCAAGCGGCAGAAGATTTACTGCATTCATACCCTTACCTGTACGTGAGCTTTCTGGAATTTCGTAACCCTTGAGCTTATATGCTTTACCAAAGTTGGTAAAGAACATAATGTGGTCGTGTGTTGAGCAGGAGAACATTGTCTGGACAAAATCCTCCTCGCGGCGTGTCATACCCATAACACCTCTGCCGCCTCTGCGCTGGCTGCGATAAGTATCGGCAGGCATACGCTTGAGATAGCCCTTGTTGGTGAGTGTATAAACACTCTCCTCCTCAGGAATAAGGTCTTCAATATCAACCTCGCCGCTGACGTTACAGATTTCCGTACGTCTGTCGTCTGCATAGCGCTCCTTAGCTTCAAGAGCTTCCGTCTTTACAACGCCGCGGATTTTCTCTTCGCTTGAGAGAATTTCCGTATACTCAGCAATCTTAGCCTTGAGAGCAGCCATTTCGTCCTCTATCTTCTGACGTTCCATACCCGTCAACTGACCGAGTCTCATCTCAACAATCTTCTGAGCCTGAACATCATCAAGACCGAAGCGCTCCATAAGACGAGTCTTACCTGTCTGCTGGTCGGGAGAGGAGCGGAGAATGCTGATAACCTCATCGATAAAATCGAGAGCAATCAGATAACCTTCAAGGATATGTGCACGGTCCTGAGCCTTCTTCAGATTGTACTGAGTACGGCGCACGATAACCTCACACTGGAACTTAATATAGTTCTCGAGCATTTCCTTGAGTGTAAGAACTCTCGGAACACCGTCAACGAGTGCGAGCATAATAACGCCGAAGGTGGACTGCATCTGAGTGTAGTTATAAAGCTGGTTGAGAACAACCTGCGGATTTGCATCGCGCTTGAGGTCGATAACAATGTGCATACCCTCAATTGCGGAGTAGTCGTTGATGTCGGAAATACCCTCTATACGCTTATCCCTTACAAGGTCTGCAATGCTTTCAATCAGCCTTGCCTTGTTGACCATATAGGGAATTTCGGTAACGTTGATGTGGAAACGACCGTTCTTGTCTTCCTCAATCTCTGCCTTTGCGCGGACTGTAACCTTGCCTCTGCCCGTTGCATAAGCAGCACGTATACCCGATTTGCCCATAATAAGACCTGCCGTCGGGAAGTCGGGACCCTTGATGTGCTCCATAAGCTCGGGAAGCTCCGCGTCGGGGTTGTCGATAAGGTAGCACATACCGTCAACAACTTCGCCAAGGTTATGAGGCGGAATATTGGTTGCCATACGGACAGCAATACCGGATGGACCGTTAACAAGGAGGTTGGGGATTCTTGAAGGAAGAACCGTAGGCTCCTTAAGACGATCATCGTAGTTGGGCACGAAATCAACCGTATCCTTATCAATATCAGCCAGCATCTCAAGCGAAATCTTGCTCATTCTCGACTCGGTATAACGGTAAGCAGCAGGCGGGTCACCGTCTATTGAACCGAAGTTACCGTGGCCGTCAACAAGCGTGTAGCGCATTGAGAAACCCTGAGCAAGCCGAACCATCGCATCATAAACAGAAGCGTCACCGTGCGGATGGTAACGACCGAGCACAGAACCGACCGTATTGGCACACTTTCTGTATGCCTTATCGGGATAGAGGTTATTCTCAT
>JAZRRT010000083.1:0-9133 GCA_045650985.1 Acutalibacteraceae bacterium
TTCAAAGTCAGAAAGCTCTTCTCCGTTTTGACATGCAGTAATTGAAGCATAAGGATGAACGTTTATAACGGCATCACGCTCAATTATTTCACGTTGAAGCATCATATTTTCTACACTGTCAGGTACCGGCTTGAGATTTGGCATTGAAAAAACATCGCTGTAACCGCCTCTTGCAGAAGCAGCCGTACCGGAAGCTATGCTCTCCTTATAAAAAAAACCCGGCTCTCTGAGATGTACGTGAACATCACAAAAAGCGGGAAATATAAAGCAATTATTAAAAGTAAAATCAACGGCGTTACCGCCCTGAATTTTATCAACAGGGAAGGAAGTTTCAACAAATGAACCGTTCAGATATTTGAAACAATTTTCAAAATAAACCTTCATAATTGACTCCTTTCTCGAAAAAAACCTTGCAACAAGGCAAGGTTTGATTACAGCACAAAGCACCCGCAACTGACGAGCGGTTATGTTATGATCAATCTTGCCGACGTCACAGCATCGCGCTTAAAGATATCATTTGTATTATAGTATCATAAGCGTGCTGTATTGTCAAGAAAAAACCTACTGACCGACTTTACAAAAATTAGGGTAAATTCGGTCAATTATTCATCAAAAATACTGTTTTGTAAAGCCGCTATCTTTGCTGCTCTCTCCTTCCGGGCGTCAATGTCAATTCTATATTCGCCATCAGCAAAAAAGAGCACGCTACCTGCTTTTGATTCAGCAGGAAGACTGGTTAACGGAATATCAGTCATTGTTCCGTCTTCAAGCTCGCAAACAGCATATTCTCCTTCAATTCTATCAATAATAATTCTCATAATTTTCCTCATCATGTTCCAATGTATATACGTTGAGACCGCTTTCATCGATACCGAAAATAATATTTCCGCTTTTATAAGTTGAGTAATAATCTATTCCGAGTTTTTCAAGCGAATCAATAGTTTCGTCGTGAGGATGACCGTATTTGTTATCCGCAGAACAAGAAATGACGGCATATTCAGGCGAAACGGCTTCAAGAAATTCAATTGTGTTTGATGTTGAACTGCCGTGGTGTGCAAGTTTAAAAACATCAGCAGATAAATCAGCTCCGCCGTTTAAAATCTGCTCTTCAACCTCTTTTTCAGCATCGCCCGTAAACATAAAGCTGTACTCACCACAGCTTAATTTGAGAGCAACAGACATATTGTTCAGATTTTCGTCCTGTTCAAACGGAGCAAGAACCGTAAATGACACATCGCCGAAGGTATAAGTCTTTCCGGGTTTCGCCGCTATAACCTTTGCCCCGCTCTCCTTAATAGAGGTAAGCATATTTTCGTAAGTCTTGGTATTAGGCAGATTTGATTCCGAAATATTCGGCATAATGATATTTTTGACTTTGATGTTATCAAGAACTTCGGCAGCTCCGCCGATATGGTCAGAGTGAGGATGGGTAGCTACGAAATATTCAAGCTCTGTAACACCATGTTTTTTAAGATAATTCAGAACATAATTTTCGTTTCCGTTCTCACCTGCATCAATAAGCATATTGCCTTTATCAGTTTTTATCAGTGAGCAATCACCCTGACCTACGTCAATAAAATGAACAGAAAAACTGCCGTAGTCAATAGGATTTGAGTTACCTGAGTCATCGGAACCGAATTTGTCAGACAATGTTGACACAATACCGATAATTATGCCGATAACAACCAATATACCTATAAATGAAAATTTACCTGCGCTTTTCCTTTTTGAAGCCATTGTTTCTGCCCCTCTGGTTTTTATTTCTGTTTCTGTCAGCTTTTTGATAATTTGAATCTGCATCACCTTTGATAAGGCAATGCGGTCCGTTACCAATTAAGTCAGTACGCCCAGCTCTTTTGAGTGCTTCAATAACAAGAGCGCGATTCTTCGGATTAAAATACTGAAGTAGCGCACGTTGAAGTGCTTTATCGCGCTCGTTACGCGCAACATATACTTCTTTTAACGTATACGGATCAAGCCCCGTATAGAACATACAAGTCGAGACCGTACCTGGAGTAGGATAAAAATCCTGAACCTGTTCAGGTCTTATGCGGTTGTTCTTAAGGAAGAGCGCAAGCTCTACCGCATCCTTGAGAGTACTTCCCGGATGTGAAGACATAAGATAAGGAACAAGATATTGTTCTTTACCAGCTTCTTTGTTGTATTTGAAATATCTCTTGGAAAACTCAAGATATGTTTCGATATGCGGTTTTCCCATTTTATCAAGAACAGCCGCTGAACAATGCTCGGGGGCAACTTTAAGTTGACCGCTTGTGTGATGCTCAACAAGCTCACGGAAAAACCGATCATCTTTATCAGCAATAAGGTAATCAAACCTGATGCCCGAGCGAATAAACACTTTTTTAATTTTTGGCAGATTTCTGATATCACGAAGAATTGAAAGATACTCCTCATGATTAGCTATGAGGTTTGCGCAAGGTTTGGGTGCAAGGCATTTTTTGCCCTTACATAAACCTTTTTCAAGTTGTAAGTCGCAGGCAGGTCTGCGGAAATTCGCAGTAGGTCCGCCGACATCGTGAATATATCCCTTGAAACCCGGCAGCGTTGTAAGAAGCTTAGCTTCTTCAATTATAGATTCTTTACTGCGTGACGTAATAAACCTTCCCTGATGGAACGCAAGTGAACAAAAATTACACGCACCGAAACAACCTCTGTTATGTGTTATAGAAAACTCAACCTCAGTTATTGCGGGCACTCCGCCGAGGGAATCATAGCACGGATGTACTGCCCTCATAAACGGCAGTTTGTATATCGCATCAAGCTCTTCAGTCGTGAGCGGCGGCATCGGAGGATTTTGGACGAGCATTTTATTTCCGTGTCGCTGTTTTACGAGTTTACCCCTTATATGATCCGCTTCATCCATCTGAATTCTGCACGAAACGGCATACTCACGTTTGTTACTGACGACGTTTTCAAAAGAAGGACACTCTGCACCTGAAAGAGGCGTTTCACGAACATCGCAGGCATAGCAGGTGCCTCTGATGTCTTTTATATCGGATATATTTTCACCTGCATTGAGTCTGTCAGCTATCTCGATTGTCTGCTTCTCACCCATTCCGTATGAAAGCAAATCGGCCTGCGAATCAAAAAGAATTGAGCGTCTTATTTTATCATCCCAATAGTCATAGTGAGCAAATCTGCGCAGAGACGCCTCAAGACCGCCAATAATAATCGGAATGTCTCCGTAAATTTCACGAATTTTATTACAGTATACGATGACTGCTCTGTCAGGACGTCTGCCGGACTTACCGCCCGGAGAATACGCATCGTCACTTCTGTGCTTTTTTGCAGCTGTATAGTGAGCAACCATAGAATCGATATTGCCGCTGCTGACCATAAAGCCAAGACGCGGTCTGCCAAAGCGCATAAAATCATCATTTCTGCGCCAATCTGGTTGCGCAAGAAAGGCAACACGATATCCTCTGCTTTCAAGTACACGGCAAATTATGGACGCACCAAAGCTGGGGTGATCGACATAAGCGTCACCGCACACATAAACAAAATCGACCTCATCCCAGCCGCGTTCAATCATTTGTTGTTTGTCTATGGGAAAAAACGGCATTTTTACTCCTCACTGCTTTCAACGGAAACAAAGCTGTTGCCGCTGCCAAATGCTATCATCTCATTATATTGCTGCTTTGTCATAAGCACTTTTCTGGGTTTACTTCCTTCAAAAGGACCTATAACACCTTTTTCTTCGAGTTCATCCATAATTCTTGCAGCTTTTGCGTAACCGATTTTGAGTTTACGCTGAAGAAGTGTTGTCGAAGCCATCTGATTCTCTACAACAACACCTATTGCACGCATTGTTTCCTCATCAGCGCCGCTGTCGGGTGAAGCGTCGGCATCAACGTGATAACCGTCTTTCTTCTTCTCTGCAACAGCCTGCTTCTCGATTTCTTCCATAACGTCACTGTCATATTCACACTGACCCTGAGCCTTGATAAAATCAACGACTCGTTCAACTTCTTCATCAGAAACATAGCATCCCTGAAGTCTGACAGGCTTCGAAACACCGACGGGATTAAAGAGCATATCACCGTTACCGAGAAGTTTTTCGGCACCGGCAGTATCAATAATTGTTCGCGAGTCAACCTGAGAAGAAACAAAAAGAGCTATACGACTTGGGATATTAGCTTTGATTATGCCGGTGATGACGTTGACAGAAGGACGCTGTGTTGCGATAACAAGGTGCATACCTGCAGCACGTGCCATCTGAGCAAGGCGGCATATCGAATCTTCAACTTCATTCTGAGCTACCATCATAAGGTCAGAAAGCTCATCGATAAATATACATATTTGATACATAGGCGTCATTTCGGGATCTTTTGCCGCCAATTTATTGTAACCTTTAATATCACGTACACCTTTTTCAGAGAACATTTTGTAACGCTTAGTCATCTCTGATACTGCCCATGCAAGCGCACCTGCAGCCTTTCTCGGATCGGAAACAACAGGTACCATAAGGTGCGGAATATCTCTGTAAACAGTAAATTCAACCTGCTTCGGGTCAATCATAATGAGCTTGACCTCTTCAGGGTTTGAATTGAAAAGTATGCTGATAATCATTGCATTAAGGCAAACAGACTTACCCGAGCCCGTTGTGCCCGCAATGAGAAGATGAGGCATCTTTGCAAGGTCAGTACACGTTACGTTACCTGAAATATCTTTACCCAAAGCAACGTTGAGTTTGCTTGTTGCAGACTTAAACTGGGGTGAATCAATTATCTCACGCAGGCTTACTGTAAGTCGTGTGCGGTTGGGTATCTCTATACCGACGGCAGCTTTATTGGGAATCGGAGCTTCGATTCGTACGCCGGAAGCTGCAAGATTCATAGCAATATCGTCAGAAAGGTTTGCAATACGGCTGATTTTAATACCGGGTGCAGGCTGGATCTCATATCTGGTTACAGAAGGACCTCGGGCAATATCAACGATTTTTGTTTCGATATTAAAACTTCTGAGCGTTTCAACCAACTTGTTTGCGTTAGCAGTAAGTTCCTCTTTGATGTCTGAATCACCTGCGCTGTTAGCCTGTGCAAGACACTCAACATCCGGCAAAACATATACGCGTTCAGGTTCATCCTGACTTTCCAGTTCAGACTCTTCATTTTCCTCAAAAATTGAATCGGTATATGTTTCAACGGAATTTTCTTCGCTTGCTTTATTGATAAGGTCGATAACCTCCTGCGTTTGCTTTACAGGACCTCTCGAAATCGGAATATCCTCAGGCACAAACGGCTCATCTTCTGTAACTTCAGGCTCTTCATCTGCTACGGGCTCATCAGGTTTTGACGAAAAATCGGGAGTAGGCATCGGAGGGAATGTAGGAATTTCAGTTAATTGACCATTATCGCCGACAGGTTCATCAAAAACAACAGGTTCAACCTGAGCTGCAATAACTTCAGCCTCGTTTGTGCTGACCGAAACTTCTTCATATATATCTTCACTCTTGGGCACGCGATATTCTTTTTCTGTTTTGGGTTTCTTTTTTTCTCTGGGCTGTTCGACACGAACACGCTCACGTTCTTCAATCTTTTCTTTAGTGACGTTTGAAACTTTACCGAATGCTGAAGAAATGCCGTCGAAAAGGCGCGACATTGTTGTGCCGGTAATTATCATAACGGCAACGAACAGTAAGATGATTGTTGTAACTACTGCACCTGCTTTGCCGAATAATCCTGCGATTCCGCCTCCGATAAATGTGCCGATAATTCCCGAGCCGACGAAACCTTTTGCGTATGAATCGGTAATTTGTTGTAATAAACCTGTTGATTTAAGATAATCGGCCTTATTGGGAACAATATGAGCCAATATCATAATACACATAACGCCGAAAATACAGCTGCACAAGCGAAGAATATAGCTATTCAGCGGTTTTTCTTTTGCAATTGATACTGAAAGATATACAAGAATCGGAGGTACAGCACAAGAACAAAAGCCGAATAAACCAAAAAATACATCTTTAATTAATTGCCAAAAATTGGTTTCCCCTGCTTCTACACCGCTGGGAATTACAATAAGACAAAGGAGAAAAAGCGCAGAAGCAAAAAGGGCACAAGAAATTATCTGTCTTTTTGCAACGGACATACCGTTATTATGTTTTTGCTCCTGAACAACTCTGCTTTTTTTCTTACCTGCAGACGTTGAGTTAGTATTAGCACGAGTGGAACGTGATCGTTGATTATTCTGCGAACTTTTGTTGCTACTGTTCTTTCGTTTCCTGTTGTCAGCCATTTTTTCATATCCTTTTCAGTTTCTGAAATTCCAATCTGCATTATATCATTTTTTTCACAAACAATCAACAAAAGAATGTAAGTTTTTTTAATAGTTTCACAATATGTTGTATTTTTAAGTATTTTTGATTGACAAACACGAATTTTCGCTTTAATATAACAATGTATATTTTTATGGAGGTACATAAAATGGGTTACAACATAGCACAAAAGCTCATCAAGAGTCATCTTATGAGCGGCGAAATGATTCCCGGTACGGAAATCGGACTTAAAATTGACCAGACACTTACTCAGGATGCAACCGGTACAATGGCATATCTTGAGTTTGAGGCAATGGGCGTCGAAAGAGTAAAAACAGAACTTTCCGTCGCTTACATTGACCACAATACACTTCAGACAGGTTTTGAAAACGCTGATGACCACCGTTTCATTCAGAGCGTAGCTAAGAAGAGAGGTCTCAGATATTCAAGACCCGGTAACGGTATCTGTCATCAGGTTCATCTTGAAAGATTCGGAAAGCCCGGCAAAACACTTATCGGTTCTGACAGTCATACTCCCACAGGCGGCGGTATCGGTATGCTCGCTATCGGTTCCGGCGGTATGGATGTTGCCGTTGCAATGGGTGGCGGCACATACTATATCCCGATGCCCAACGTTGTTAAAGTTAATCTCACAGGTAAGCTCAGTCCTTGGGTTGCCGCAAAGGACGTAATCCTTGAGGTTCTCAGAATCATGAGCGTAAAAGGCGGTGTAGGCAGAATTATTGAATACGGCGGCGAAGGTGTTAAAACCCTTTCCGTTCCCGAAAGAGCAACTATAACAAATATGGGTGCTGAGCTTGGCGCAACAACATCAGTATTCCCCTCAGACGAAAACACAAAGGCTTTCCTTGCAGCACAAGGACGTGAGGAAGATTGGATTGAACTTAAAGCTGACGATGATGCCGAGTACGAAAAGATAATCGACATTGATCTTTCAACTCTTGCCCCCCTCGCAGCAATGCCTCATATGCCAGATAATGTCAAAGCTGTAACAGAAATCGGTGAAATCAAGGTTGATCAGGTTTGCATAGGTTCATGCACAAACTCATCACTTCTCGATATGCTTAAAGTTGCAGCAATCCTTAAAGGCAAGAAAGTTCATCCCGATGTCAGCCTTTCAATTGCACCCGGCTCGAAGCAGGTTCTTACAATGCTTTCACTCAACGGTGCTCTTGCAGATATGATTGGTGCAGGCGCAAGAATCCTTGAGTCTGCCTGCGGTCCCTGTATCGGTATGGGTCAATCCCCCAACTCCAAGGGTATATCACTCAGAACTTTCAACAGAAACTTCGAAGGTCGTTCAGGCACTGCTGATGCAGGCATTTATCTTGTCAGCCCCGAGGTTGCGGCAGCAAGTGCGCTTACAGGTGTGCTTACTGATCCGAGAACACTTGGCGATTTTCCTGAAATTGATATGCCCGAAACTTTCCTTGTCAACGATAATATGGTTGAACTTCCCGCATCAGTTGAAGAAGCTGACAGCGTTGAAATCAAATACGGTCCCAACATTAAACCTTTCCCGACAAGCGTTGCTCTCCCCGACAGCATTGAGGCAAAGGCAGTACTCAAGGTAGGCGACAACATCACAACCGACCACATTATGCCCGCAGGCGCGAAGATTCTCCCCTATCGTTCAAACATCCCCTATCTTTCCAACTTCTGTTTCCGTCAGTGCGATGAGCATTTCGCAGAAAACTGCAAGCGCGAAGGAAGCGGTATGATTATCGGCGGCGCAAACTACGGACAGGGTTCATCACGTGAGCACGCTGCTCTCGTTCCGCTTTATCTCGGTATCAAGTGCGTTATCACAAAGTCTTTTGCCCGTATTCACTGTGCAAACCTTATCAACGCAGGTATTATTCCGTTCACATTCAAAAATGCGGATGATTATGACAGAATTGATCAGAGCGATGTTCTTTGCCTTCCCGATGTCAAAGCAGAAATTACAACAGGCAAAGAAGTTAAGCTTATCAACAAAACAAAGGGTGAAGAGTACACACTCTGTTACGATTTGTCCGACCGTCAGCGCGATATGATTCTCGCAGGTGGTCTTCTTAACTACACAAGAGAAAACGGAAAGGATGCATAAAAATGTACGAAGCACAAATCAAGGCAGCTGCTGAGAGATACGCAGATCTTCTTCGCGAGCAGCTTGAAAGAAACGAAAGAATCAAATCAATCGGTGATTTCACCGATTACGCAAAGTTAGATAAAATTATTATCGGTATTTGCGGCGGTGACGGCATCGGTCCGATTATCTGTAAGGAGGCAGAACGTGTACTCCGCTATATGCTTGCTGATGAAGTTGCAAGCGGTAAAGTTGAATTCAAAGAAATTGACGGTCTTACTATTGAAAACCGTGTAGCTGCAAATAAGGCAATTCCGGATGACGTTATGGAAGAGCTCAAAGCTTGCCATGTTATCCTTAAAGGCCCGACAACCACTCCTCAGGCAGGCGATCCGTGGCCGAACATCGAGAGCGCAAACGTTGCAATGAGAAAGGCACTTGACCTTTTCTGCAACCTTCGTCCCGTTAAGGTTCCCGAAGAAGGAATTGACTGGGCTTTCTTCCGTGAAAATACCGAAGGTGCTTACGCTGTCGGTTCAAAGGGTGTAAACGTAACCGACGACCTCGCTACCGACTTTGTTGTTACAACAACTGAAGGTACAGAGCGTATTGCCCGCCTTGCATACAACTATGCAAAAGCTAACGGCAAGGACAGAGTTTCGATTATTACAAAAGCAAACATCATCAAAACAACTGACGGTAAGTTCCTTTCTATCTGTAAGCGTATCGGCGAAGAATATCCCGAAATCACAACTGATGAATGGTAT
>JAZRRT010000084.1:0-8095 GCA_045650985.1 Acutalibacteraceae bacterium
ATAAGCTCGCCGTCAGCAGTAAGCTGAACGTCAAATTCAAAAGTATCAACACCGAACTCGTCATCGTTTTCGAGCATCTTCTCAAAAGCCATAACCGTGTTCTGAGGAGCAACGCCGGCACCTGAGCGGTGAGCCGAAACGTCAGGATTGCCGTATTCGTTGATGTATGCATTTTCTGCGCTCTCGTTAATGATTACTTCTGTGCCGGGAGCATCGCCTGCACCCATAGTGAGAAGAATCGGAACAAAACAAACAACAGCTACAACCGAATTGAAGGCGTTTTTGAGGGCAAGTAAAATTGCTGCTAAACTCATAAAATCATCATCCTTTTTTCTTAAAGTAACATTATAATTATAGCTTCCACTTTTCAAAAGTCAATAGTTTATGAATAAAATATTAACATTTTTGTGTTTTTTAAGATATTGAAACATATATAATCTTATGATATAATCGCAAGGCGAAACTGTTATTAAGGAAGAATACGTATGTCAGAAACAATGATTTTTGAACTTATCGGCACGGTTGCATTTGCCGCGTCGGGGGCAATTACCGGTATAAGCAAAAAAATGGATATACTCGGTGTTGCAACTTTGGGCATAGTAACTGCGGTTGGCGGCGGTGTAATCCGAGACGTAATACTCGGCCAGACTCCTCCCGCAACCTTCAGCAACCCGATATATGCTGTTATCGCGCTTGTAGTATCAGTTATCATATTTATTCCGTCCGTTCATAAATTCATCACGAAAAACCATAAGGTTTATGACTTTGTATTGCTTATTATGGATTCTGTCGGACTCGGAATATTTACGGTTGTCGGCATACAGACGGCAATGCACAAAAGCGAATCCCCCCAAATATTCCTGCTGATTTTTGTCGGTATGGTAACGGGTATAGGCGGCGGTGTAGTAAGAGATGTGCTCTCAAAAAGCACACCGTACATATTTGTAAAACACTTTTATGCCTGTGCTTCATTTTTCGGTGCAATCACCTGCATAATCCTCTGGCATTTTTTCGGAGAAAAGGTTGCCGTAATCGGCGGCGCGGCTGTTGTGCTTGTTTTGCGTTTACTTGCTGCACATTTCCGTTGGAGTCTTCCCAAAGCCAAATTTGACGAAACACCAAAAGCAAACTGAGCTGAATTTGAGCATAGCATTTAACAAAAAAGAGAGAACAAATCGGTTTTATCACCGAAATGTCCTCTCTTTTTTAATTTGAAGGTTCAGTGTGTTATTCCAACACGCCAAAGTCTCGGATTATCAGCACTTGTTTATTTGCAGAGAATATCCGACTCGATGTAACGAACACCCATATCGTAGAGCATCTTAGCATCCTCAACAGTGTTTACCGTCCAGAAAGAAACACCGATGCCTGCATCCAGAGCAAGCTTAATGGACTGCTGATCATTAGCCTCAAAGTTAGGTGAAAGCCATACGTTATCACCTATTGCTTTGGCGGCGGCAATATTTTCGGGAGTGATTTCATCAATAAGATACCACAGCTCAATCGAGGGGTCGATACTGTGAATTACCTCAAGCTGATGATAATCGAACGAGATAATAATTGCGCTGTCCTGAAGGCCCTTTGCCTTTACAGCATCAACAACCGTATAGAGAAGGTCGTAATTATCTGCCTTGATTTCAATCTGAGGTCTTGTGTTTGTGCCTACAAAAACGTCGAGATACTCATCGAGTGTAGGAATCCTGAGGTCTTCATATTTCCAGAAGTTTGCGCCGCTCTTGTAGCTGAAAGTCTTAATCTCTTCGAGAGTATAGTCCTTAACTTCGCCAAACTGGCAGAAACGTGCATCAACCGAATCGTTGTGAATTACAACCCACTCATTATCCTTGGTGAGATGAATGTCACACTCTGCGGTGTAGTAGCCGTTTTTAACAGCTTCTTCAAAAGCGGGAAGTGAATTTTCGGGAGCGAGAGCAGATACACCTCTGTGTGCGGTAAGATAAACAGGATCTTCCTCACTGCCGATATTATGCTCAGAAAGCGAAATAAGCTCCTTGGGCAGATTAAAAATCTTTGCTATGTGAACGCAAGGAAGAACCGGACACATATAAATCGGAACAAGGACGAGCGTAATGATTTTGTTGATGAACGTAAGCATAAAAAACACCTTTCACATAATAAATATCTATCGGATTATAGCACTTTCCGCCTCAAAAAACAACACTGTCAGACATTGACATCTTTTTTTCGTAGCTTTTAACAAAAGCTGTTGTTTTAAATTGTTCCTAATAACGAAATTCGAACTTAACAGTTGAAAACAAAATTAATCGATGATAAAATTGTCTCATTATATCCAAGGAGCGTGAGTTAAATAATGACTTTCCTTTTCAAAATTATCGGTTTTCTCCTCGCTATCATCACTCCGTTCGCATCTTTCATAGTTACCGACCCGACGGTTTACTTTGACAAAGAAATTGACATCGTTGAAGAAAAAGTCGGCGGATATATGAAAGGCGTTTGCCACGCAGAGCCTCAGTACAATTTGCTCAAAAATGCCAATATCGGCTGGATTCGTGATGATATTCCCTTCGCTTTCAACCAGGACGGTACCCTTTCACAGAGCTACATCAACTGGAAAGCTGAAACAAAGGCTTATGCCGATAACGGCATTAAGGTTATGGCTATCACACCATACCCTGAGGATTTTATCGAATACGGACTTGACCCGAGAGACCCTGCGAACAAAGAAGCTATTCAGGATATAGCAAGATTCTATCTCAATGACCTTAAAGATATTGTAGGCGCATTCCAAATTACAAACGAAATGGGTATTGACCGCTTCACACTGCCGCTTACCCTTGAAGAAGCTGCATACTTTATCGGCATACAGCTTGAAGCTATGTATCCCGACAGAGGCGACATCATCATCGGCTACAACCTCGGCGGTCTTGCAATACTTCAGCTGCCCGGTCTTATGAAGGAGTATCATCAGTACTGTGACTACGTAGGTCTTGATATGTACCTCGGTTGCTTCGAGCCTGTACTTAAAAATCCTGACCAGTATATCACAATCCTCAACTTTGTAAGACGTGTTACAGGCAAGCCCATTATTATGTGCGAATTCGGTTACATCGGCCTTGGCGAGCCCAAGACCAAAGAAGAAAAGCAGGCAATTCTTGAAGGCTACGGCTTCAGCAGTGAAAAAGAAGCCAGAGAGCACATTGACGAATTCATTGCAAATCTTCCGCCCGACCTTGCAGACGAATTTGATAAATACGCAGATGAAACACCTGAATTCAGAGCTAATCAGATGTTTGACGGTGAATATTCAAACCATCTTTACAGAGAGCTTCCTGAAGGATACGGACTCTACGGATTCCCCCACACTCCCGAAGGACAGGCAGAATTCTTCTCTTACATAATCCCGAAAATCCGTGACCTTGATTACGTTGTCGGCTCATTTATTTACTGCTGGGAAGACAGCGGTGACTGCTACGTTTGCGGTCAGACCGATTGCCCCGTCGAAACAAAATGGGGTCTCATAGACGGAGAAGGCAACCCCAAGCCCTCGTACTATGCGGTAAAAGAAGCATTTGCAGATTGATAACAAAAATCCCGTACAGAGCTTTCTGTACGGGATTTTCTTATCTTATTGATCGCTGACCATATCAGCCATTTTACCGCATTTTTTCCAGATTATATCGGCTTTATTGCACCAGCTTTCAAATCCGGCAGGCGTTGTCGGGAATTTCTTGTAGTGTCCTGAAATCTTACCGCCATTTATTACAGCTTTAAGCAATGCAATAATTGTAGAAATTCTTAATTTGCCTGTAACGATACCTTTTATAAAGCGGTAAGCCATTGTGAGAATTTCGCCTATCGAGAATTTCGGCATACCGCCCTCACCCATTGCAATAAAATTCTTTGTGCTGAAAATAAGATCATTTTCAAAGAAGTATTCATTTTCTTCAGCGCTTGATGCTACCGCACCTATAAGCACGGCCATCTGATTTGCAAAATCAGCACCCTGAGCATCGATATAATTCTTATTTATTATCCAGAGATTATCGCGGCTAAGTTCCTTTCCTTCTTTCAGAAGAGGAATAACCGTATCGAGCACAACATCCATTTGCACCATAGCTGCCGTTACACCCTCACCGCAAGAAGGCTTGGTAATGCAAGCGGCATCGCCCAAAGCAACAAACGAATCGGAAACAAGAGAATAAGGCGGTCTGCGATAAGGTGTGAAACCGCGCTCAAAATAGTCGATTCTGTGCGGCGTAAGCTCAACGGCGGCTTCAAACTCTTTATATACTTTTTCACACATATCAAAACTCAAGTTTGCACCTATGCCGAGAATTGCTCCGTCAGGATTGTGCTGAGGTGCCTCCCATGTCTTATAGAAAGGCCAGGAGCGAAGATTCATCTTATCATCGGGATTTGTGAAGCTTATATACCTGAGAACAACGTAAAACATATCTGTCGGATCGATTTCAAACGTCTCAACGCCGTAATCTTCGGGCAAACTGCGTCTTACAACAGAGGGAATACCCGAACAATCGGCAACGAGTTTTGCCTTAATATCGATTTCCTCACCGTTTTTAACACATCTGACACCGATTATTTTACCGTTTTCGTAGATGCAGGATTTAAAAGCTGTTTCATATTCAATCTCAGCGCCTGCTTGCTGTGCCCAACGGTTGAGTCTTATCGTGTAGTCGTGCATATGCATACCGACAACCTTGCCGGGTGAAAACTTTGGATGATGACCAAAAGCAGAACAGACATGAGTGCTGTCAAACTCAAACGCGTAATCCTCACCTTTTACGGGCCACGGAATACCGAATTTGTCAAAATCCTCACGCCCTACGTGAAAAATATCATACTTTGTGCCGACTTTTTCCACTGGCTTTGAATCAATAACGAGAACGCTTATGCCTTCTTTGGCAAGCTTGTTTGCAAAATAACTGCCCGCGGTAGCCGCACCTACAATAATAACATCGTAATTACTTTTCATCTGAACAACCTCCGACAATAGTCTGATAGATTTTATCACACCTTATGTAAATTTTCAATAGATTGACTTGACTTAATAACAATGATAAAATATATACATAAATATTCGGAGGACATTGCCATGTACAAAAAGATTGTTTCTGTTTTACTTGCTTTTGTGATGCTCGTCGGAATCGTCGGAGTCTCGGCAAGCGCGGCAGAAGCCGAAGCTCGTCTTTATTCCGTCTACGGCAACGGTATGCTTTTCGCGCAGAATAAAGATGCTGTTTTTGCAGGAGAAGGTGAACCCGGCAGTATAATCAAGGTTCAGCTTCTTAACGAAAACGCCTGGCCGATAAGAACCGCCACATCAAAAGTCAGCTCAGACGGAACTTTTGAAGTATCTTTTGTCGCCCCTGCCGGCGGCTATAAAGAATACACTGTTGTGCTCACGCAGGACAATGACGAATTTGCAACACTCGAGAACGTTGTGTTCGGTGAACTTTGGCTTGCAAGCGGTCAGAGTAATATGCAGTTTCCGCTCATTCAGTCACTCGCAGGTATGGAAATGCTAAACAGAGGCGAAATGTCGAGCAAATGGATCAGAGTTCTCGTTGAACCCGATTATCCCACGTATAACGGCACAAACGCTATACCGCTTGAGCCTCAAAACGATATTATCGACGCAAAGTGGATAAGCGGGGAAACACACGATATATACTTTACAAGTGCCGTCGCATACTTTTTTGCCGCCGAGCTTATGGATAAGCTCGACATCCCCGTCGGTATAATCGATTCTTCTCTCGGCGGAACTTCAATCAGAAGCTGGCTTTCGAGAGAAGCGATTGATGCCGATAATATTTTAAAGAGCGAATTGAAAGATAACGGAATGTATATCGAAGAAACCGCCTGGAACGAAAACGGTGCGGATATATACAACGATATGACAGCAAACTACAATCTTCGCACACACGCACACCGCCACTTCCGTCCCTCTGGTGTTATTTGGTATCAGGGCGAAACTGATCTGATTCAAGGCAAAGGCTGTGACTTATACAGCCACAGTTTTGATGCACTTCAGCAGATGTATACCGATATTTTTGAATACAAAGAAGGATTTTTACCCATTGTCTACACACAAATTGCGCCGTACGAGTATCCCGACTACGTACTTCCCGAATGGAATTGCAATTACACTCAGCTTCAGTCCGCACTTCCCGAATACCGTGCAATGGTAGCAATCAGCGATCTCACCCTCACCTATCCGGCTGAGGCAGGAATAATTCATCCGTCGTCAAAACAGCCTGTCGGCAAGCGTATGGCAAACGCTGCGCTCGGTATGGTATACGGCAAAACAGACACCTACACAGCCGCTTCATTTGAATCAAGCGAAATAAAAGACGGTTGCATATACATAACTCTCAAAAACTGCGGTGACGGCCTTATTGCAGACGGCAGCTTTATAAACGGCTTTGCAATCTGCGGAGAAGACGGTGTTTACGTGCAGGCGCAGGCAGAAATCGTCTCGGCCAACACAGTAAAAGTGTGGTGCGAGGACATACCTTCTCCCGTCAGCGCAAGCTATGCATACTGCCCGCTGAACACTTATGCAAACCTTTACTCAACGCTCAACGCAGAAAAATATTTACCGGTAAGCACTTTCGTCACAAAGCAATCGAACAACGCTGTATATTGGTCAGATAAGACCTGGGCAGAGTGCGAACTCGATAAAGCTTGGCACTTTCTGCCTGACCCTTACAGCGCTGAAATTGACACATGGGAAGCTGAAGGCGCCGAGGTTTCAATAGATAACGGCAGCTCTTACAGCGGTGAAAACGGATTGAGCATAAAAGCAACAACCGACAACTTCATCGTAAACCCCGTTCAGTTTTACAAAATTGACGGAAAGGATAAACAGTTCAGCGATTTCTTTACCGATTGGAGCAACTACGGAAAAATCAGTTTTATGGCACGCAACAACGGAACGACGCCCGTTACTCTTAACGAGATGAAAATATACGCAGATAAATACAGCTGGTATACACCTGTAATAGACGGCACGTCTGACAGCTCGTTTGTTTTGCCTGCCGACGGTGAATGGCACGAAATTACACTGGACCTTGATTCGCTCTATCTGTTCGGAAACGAATGCGGTTTCACCTATGCAAATGAAAAGTTATCTTCCGCCCTCAAATTTGAGTTTATTTTCTCAAGCAGCGAAGGAAATGCTGACATCAGCTTGGATCAATTCAGATTCAGCGCCTCTGCCGCACAATCCGGCACACGCTTTGAAGCAGACACAAAAGAAGCTGACAACGTATTTGAATTTATCAGTGCAATATTTACTGAGTTTATAGCTTTCTTCGCAAATCTCTTTACATAAGTAAAATAAAAACCGCCCATCGATGATGGGCGGTTTATTTTTACGTAAACAATCAGAGAGAAATCTCCATTGCGCAGTTATAAAGGTCCTTATCAATTGTCTTGGACATTTCAAGTGCTTCGTTGATATCGTGGTCTGTAATTGTTTCACCGTGCATAACGACAACACGGTTGCTCTTGCCGTCGTGAAGAAGATGAACTGCCTTATGACCCATCTGGCTTGCAACAACACGGTCACGTACAGAGGGAGAACCGCCACGCTGAATGTGACCGAGGACAATTGAACGAGCTTCAACGCCTGTCTCTTCCTCAATCTTCTTGGCGATCTCTTCAACTGTGATACCGTCACGGAAACGAACACCCTCAGCAACCATAACTATGAAGTGATGCTTGCCTGTTGATGCTGTGCGTCTGATTTTCTCAATAACGTTCTTCTCGATATCGTAGGGAATTTCGGGAATAACGATTGCTGTTGCACCTACTGCAATACCTGCGTTAAGAGTAAGGTCACCACATCTGTTACCCATAACCTCAACAACGATGCAACGGCTGTGAGATTCAACTGTATCTCTGACTCTGTCTACCATCTGCATAATGGTGTTAAGGCAAGTGTCATAACCGATTGTATATTCTGTGCTGACAATGTCGTTGTCGATTGTACCGGGAATTGCAATGCAGGGAATGCCCCTGAGAGAAAGCTCTCTTGCACCTCTGAATGAGCCGTCGCCGCCGATAACAACGATGCCTTCAATACCGTACT
>JAZRRT010000085.1:0-6118 GCA_045650985.1 Acutalibacteraceae bacterium
CGACATGGCTACGATCCGACTTCGACAGCTTTGAACGAACCGTGCCGGCAGGTATTCCCGTAATTGCGGCAATTTCCTTGCTTGTGTAGCCTGCCGTTATGCTCAGCAGTACAATTTCGCGGCTTTGCTCGTCAAGCGCACTTATCAGCCTTACGAGATCGAGTGCCTGCGCCGTATCTCGGCTGTCGGATGCTAGGTCTTCGCAAAGCTCGAGCGGTGAAAAATCAGCCTTATATTTTTCTCTCAGGCTGCGTTTGCAAACGTTGCACAGTATGCCGAAAAACCAGGATTTTGCCGCTGATTCATCCCTGAGCTTACCTATGCTTTTAAATGCTTCGAGTGCAGTTTCCTGCACAGCATCATTTGCCGCTTCGCGTGAGCCGAGGTGATACAGCGCATATCGGTACATTTCAGCAGAAAACTGCGAGTAAAGTTCGCCGAACGCGGCGCTGTTGCCGTGCACGGCTTCGGATGCGAGGAAGGCTGTACGATTTTTCATTTTTTCACCGCCTTATGCGTGAGTTTTTTGTCAGGTTATGCTTGCGCTTACCACGTTGTCGCCAATGTACATCGTGACGGCAATCAGTCTTGTTTCGGAGTACTTGTCGGTATGGGTCTGAGTTTTAACCGTGTAACCGATTCCTTTATACAGGTTCTGCCCCGTACCGTAGCCGACAGTCAATGAAACAGGTTTTGCGAACAGTGGTGTCATCAGATGCCCTGCGCGGTACGCGTCCGTTGCAAACATTGCCGCGAGTGCGGTGAGTACGACTGCAGCGGTTATTAAAATCGATTTCACAACTCTCTTTTTTGCCATTTTTTTCGCCCTTTCGGGTATTTATTTGAGCCGCTCATACAGTAAGTGTAATTTGAAGAGGAAAATGTTGCACTGTTTGCTAATATTTTATCATAATTTTTTTAAAAAGCCTATACCCATATACGATAAGTTGTGGTATAATGTTGATATATGTCTGAAATTATACCTAATAGTGTTTTTTGCTCAATTTTGCTCGGCGGTGAAAAAAGATGGAAAAAAGATTTAAAACGGTGCTTTTTGACTTTGACGGCACGATTGCCGACACGGCTTCAGGTATAAAATATTGTGCACTTGAAGCTCTTCGTGCATACGGATTTGACGAAACGGATGACGGGCGCTTGCGTGCGTTTATAGGTCCTCCGCTTGTGGATAGTTTTCTTAACTACACCGATGATATTGAAACGGCAAGAAATATGGTTGACAAGTATCGTGAGCATTACCGCGCAGGCGGTATGTTCAGGTGCGAGCTTTACGGCGGCGTTACCGATATGCTTGCCGAACTCGACGCGGCAGGCATTGCTATGGCGATTGCTTCATCAAAGCCGGGTGAGTTTGTCGATAAAATTCTTATGCATCTCGGCATAAGAAATTATTTCAGATTTATAAGTGCGCCTGCAATCGGTCATATCAACCCCACGAAATGTGAGCTGATAAATTCTGCGCTGGATGCGCTCGGTGCGGACAGGGCAACAACCGCTATGGTAGGTGACAGAATGTTTGACACCGAGGGTGCAAAGCAGGCGGGCGTTTTCGGCGTAGGTGTGCTGTACGGCTTCGGTGATGAAGCTGAGCTTGCGCAGCACGGTGCAGACGCAATCTGCAAAACTCCAAAACAGATTTCGGAGCTGATACTTAAATGAAAGTAATTGGTAAAATAGTCAGAGTTTTAATTGCAGTGCCGGTTATGGTTTTACTTATCGTTGTCGGCAGCTTTACTGCGGTGTTCTTCGTTTCAAAGGACAAGCCGGAGGATATTTATATACTGAACTATGCTTTTGTTGTCGAACAAGGTGAAGACAAAAAAACAGATATGTGGTTTGTCGAAAAAACACAGCGTGAAAACATTGAGCACGGTGATAACGTCGTTTACTACGACGGCGAATATAAATCTGCCAACGCAATGTTGGGATATGACGGCAGACTCATATTCTTTGATTCCGATAACCTCGAGGCTTTTGTTACGGTAGAGGATGATATGATTGTCGGAAAAACACTTGCGCTCTGGCAGCAAAAATAAAGCTTTGCAGTATAATGTAAGAGGAACGTTTTTATGTTCCTTAATCAATTTTACTGCAGGGGGAAAGCATTAAGATGGAAGCATATCTTGATAACAGCGCTACGACCTGCCTTTGCTCCTCGGCAAAAGAAAAAATGGTCGAAGCGATTAACAAATATTATGGTAACCCGTCGTCACTTCACAGCGTGGGTACTGCGGCACAGCATCAGCTTGACGCGGCGCGTGCTCAGGTTGCAAAGTCGCTGTCCTGCGAGCCTGAAGAGATTGTGTTTACCAACAGCGGCTCACTTGCAAACAATGCCGCAATTTTCGGTGCGGCTCACGCGCTCAGGCGCAGGGGCAACCGCATTGTTACAACCTGTGTTGAGCATCCGAGCGTTTCCGAGTGTATGGCTCAGCTTGAAAAAGAGGGCTTTGAGGTGATTTACCTCAAGGTTGACAAAACGGGAAAAATAAACAAGGCGGAGCTTATGCAGGCCGTTAACGCGAAAACGGTTTTAGTAAGCCTTATGTACGTCAATAATGAGGTAGGCAGTATTATGCCGGTTGAAACGGCACGTCTTGCCGTCAGAAGAGCAGGTGCGCCTGCGCTGATTCACTGCGATGCCGTACAGGCTTACGGTAAGCTGCCTGTAAAACCGTCGCGCCTAGGTGTGGACCTTATGAGCGCAAGTGCTCACAAAATCAACGGTCCGAAGGGTGTAGGTTTTCTCTACGTGCGCAAAGGTGTGCGTATTGCACCTTACGTTTTCGGCGGAGGTCAGGAAGGCAAGATTTATTCGGGCACACAGCCCATGCCCGCGATAATGGGTTTCCAAGGTGCTGTTGAAGAATTGCCCGATCTGAACGTTCAGCTTGAAAAAACAAAGGCACTGCGCGACTATTTTGCGGATGAAGTCCGCAAGATTGACGGCATTGTGATAAATTCCGGCGATGATGCGCTGCCTTATATTATCAATATTTCCGCCATCGGTCATCCCTCACAGACAATGCTCAACTTCCTGTCGGATTCGGGCGTTTACGTTTCGGGCGGCTCAGCCTGCTCAAAGGGACACAGAAGCAAGGTGCTCACGGCAATGGGTATCGAGCCTGAGCGGATTGACAGCGCGCTTCGCATCAGCTTTTCGCGTTTTACAACAAAAGAAGAAACGGATATGCTGCTGTGTGCGCTTGAATCTGCGGTGCACACACTCAGAAAGAAAAAATAATCTTTAAGGAACGTATAAATGAAAGAAGTAATTTTAATTAAAAACGGTGAGCTGGCACTCAAGGGTCTCAACCGCCGCACTTTTGAAGACGTAATGATTAAGAATATGCGCCGAAGACTTGTTGACTTGGGTGAATTTACCTTCACACCTGCTCAGTCAACAATCAAGGTTGAGGGCAACGACGGTGCCGATCTCGAAGAGGCAGTCGTCAGGCTTTCGCGTGTTTTCGGTATTGCGGGCTTTTCCCGTGCGCTTAAGCTCGATAAGGATTTTGACCTTGTGCTTGAGCATTCGGGAAAATATCTTGAGGAGCAGCTTCTCTGCGCTTCTACCTTCAAAGTCTGCGCAAAGCGCTCCGATAAAAAATTCCCTTACGATTCTCCGAAAATCTGTCTTCTTCTGGGCGAAAGACTGCTCGATGAATATCCTCATCTGAGCGTAGACGTGCACAACCCCGAGCTTATCGTAACGGTAGAAGTCAGAGACCGTGATATATTCGTTCACGCCAATCAGATAAAGGGCGCAGGCGGTATGCCCGTAGGCACTGCCGGCAGAGCAGCTCTTATGGTTTCGGGCGGAATCGACAGCCCGGTAGCAGGTTGGATGATGGCAAAGCGAGGAATTGAGCTTACAGCCATCCACTTTGCTTCACCGCCCTACACAAGCGAAAGGGCAGAGCAGAAGGTGTATGACCTTCTGGGCAAGGTTGCACGTTATGCCGGCAGAATTGAGCTGAGCGTTGTGCCTTTCACAGAGTTTCAGGAGGCAATCCGTGACAAATGTCCGGAAGACCTTTTTACAATAATTATGCGCCGTATGATGGTGCTGTGTGCCCAGCGTATTGCTTCCCATACGGGTTGCGGCGCACTTATCACGGGCGAAAGCCTCGGTCAGGTTGCAAGCCAGACGATGGGTGCAATCGGCTGTACGGATGCGGCGGCAACTATGCCCGTATTCCGTCCCCTTATCGGTATGGATAAGGATGAGATTATTGCAATTTCAAGAAAGATAGATACCTTTGAAATTTCAATCCTTCCGTTTGAGGATTGCTGTACCGTATTCACCCCGAGACACCCCAGAACAAGACCCAAACTCCCCGACGTTATCGAGGCGGAGTCTGCGCTTGACGTTGATGCTCTTGTTGAGCGTGCGGTTGGCGGTGTAAGAAAAATTGTAATCAACTGATATTTTTGAAAGAGATTTGCTTATGAACTGTGAGATCATCGGAGTAGGAACTGAATTGCTGCTCGGCGACATTGTTAATACCGACGCTCAGTACCTTGCGCGTGAGCTTGCCGCAATGGGCATAGTTATTCACTATCAGGAGGTAGTGGGTGACAACCCCGAGCGTATGCGCGCCTGTATCAAAACGGCGCTTTCCAGAAGTGAGCTTGTTGTTCTCACAGGCGGTCTCGGTCCTACTGCGGACGATCTTACGAAGGAAATAAGCTGTGAGGTAATGGGCGCAGAGCTTGTGCCCGATGATACAATACTCGAGGGAATCAGAGCTTACTTTACGTCAAAGGGTTTGGTTATGCCCAAGAACAATGCAAAGCAGGCTTACGTGCCCAAGGGCGGCACGGTTTTTGCCAACCGTAACGGCACGGCTCCCGGCTGTGCTGTCGAGCGTGACGGCAAAACGCTTATAATGCTTCCCGGCCCTCCTCGTGAGCTCAAGCCGATGTTTGAAAACGAGGTAAAGCCCTTCCTTGCGAAGAAAACGGGCGGAATAATTCTTTCACGCCAGGTTCGCACTTTCGGCATAGGCGAGTCGGATATGGCTCAGCGCGTTGCTCAGCTGCTTGACGGAGCAAACCCGACCGTTGCCCCTTATGCCAAGGACGGCGAAGCTTTGCTCCGTGTTACGGCAAAGGCTGATTCTTACGAAAAAGCGTCGCTTATGTGTGAACAGACCATAGAAAAAATCCGTGAAAAAATCGGCGCTTACATCTACTCGACCGATTCTGAAAATCTTGAAGAAACGGTTGTAAGACTGCTTAAAGAAAGCGGCAAAAAAATTGCCCTTGCAGAAAGCTGCACGGGCGGATATATAGCAAAACGCATTACGGACGTTCCGGGTTCATCCGAAGTTTTTGAATACGGCGTAGTTTCTTATTCGAACGAAGTCAAGCAAAAGCTGCTCGGAGTCAGGCGGGAGGGGTTGGCGGAATATACTGAGATAAGCGCACAGACTGCCGCTGAGATGGCAGAGGGTGTAAGAAAGCTGTCGGGTGCGGATTTCGGCATCAGCGTTACCGGAATATCGGGCCCGGGCGGCGGCAGTGAGGATAAACCCGTAGGACTTTCGTATATAGGTTTTTCTTCCGCCGAAGGCACAAAAATCCGCGAGGTGCGCACAGGCAAAAAAGAAGATTCAAGAGAATATAACAGATATGTCTCGGCATCGAATGCCCTGCATATGATTATACAGCATTTCAATGAAAGGAACGGGGAACAGAAATGACTGACGAGAATAACGCTTTCGGCGAGTTCGGCGCAAGAAGCGCAAAGTTTGAAGAGCTGCTGAAAAAATATCAGACAATAGACGCAGACGGTGATGGTGTTCCCGCAACAAGCAGCGAAAAATCTCCCGTACAGCCTCAACCTGTTGCTCAGGAGGTTATACAGCCTGAGCTTGCTGTTGAGGAGGTTGCTAAACCCGAGCCTGCTGTTCAGGAGGTTGCCAAACCTAAGGCTGTTAAAAAGAAAACCGTAAAATCCAAACCCGTTGAGAAGAAAACGGCGGATTCACAGCCTGCCGTTCAAGAGTTTGCACAGCCCGAGCCTGCTGCTCAGGCATTTGTAATGTACGAACCCGTTATCGAGGAAATTGCACAGCCCGAGCCTGCTGCTCAG
>JAZRRT010000086.1:0-25471 GCA_045650985.1 Acutalibacteraceae bacterium
GCTTGCTTACAGAGAGCAGAACAAAGTTGCTCTTAAGTCTTTCAGACCTAATCTCACTTTCGGTGACGGCAAGAAGATTTATGTTGATATGGCAAACGGCAACTTTGTTGTTTCAAACTACAGCCCCAACAACTGGGATGATGAGAATCCCGATGTTATGGCTCTTTCATCAATTATGAGCTGTAACCTCAAGATTGATGAAGATAAAGACGAAATCTATACTCAGGGCAAAGACGGTCAGAGCGTAAGCTACAATCCTCCCAGATATAAGTTCTATTATAACTTTATTCTTGAATTTGTAGTAAATAATCCCTATTTTGATGATTTCAGAGTTCAGCTCAATACATTCCGTATTGAGGGTATGGGCACAATGGAATACAACAAATATCAGCAGATGGCTATGGAAGTTATCAACACTCTCACTCCCGGCAGAGGCGGTGCAATGCCCAACATGATGAACAATGGTATGGGTATGAATATGGGTATGAATAACGGTATGCCGATGAATCAGGGCTTTGCTCCTGCAGGTGGCTTTGTTCAGCAGAATCCCTACGGTCAGCCTCAGGCAAATCCCTATGCACAGCCCAATCCTTACGGTCAGCCTCAGGCTAATCCTTATGCTCAGCCCAATCCTTACGGTCAGCCTCAGGCTAACCCTTATGCACAGCCCAATCCTTACGGTCAGCCTCAGGCTAACCCCTATGCACAGCAGAATCCTTACGCACAGCCTCAGCAGGCTAACCCCTATGCACAGCAGAATCCTTACGCACAGCCTCAGCAGGCAAATCCCTATGCACAGCAGCCTCAGCAGGCTCCCGTTGCACAGGGTTGGATTTGCCCGTCTTGTAATGCGGCAAACGAAAGCGGTGCATTCTGTGCTTGCTGCGGTACTCCTAAAGCTAACTGATTGAATTCTTATTCATATGTTTAAAAAGATTATAATTGCAATCGCTGTTTTTACAGCGGTTGCAATACTCACGGTGACAGGTGTTTTTATGTGGAAGCATTTTGCTAAAAAACATATTCTTGACGGTCCCGGTATGGAGAGACCTCTCTGCTATACCATTACCTCCTGCAGATATTATACAGGCGGCGGTATGGACGGCGGCTCATCTTCAATAGAAATCTATACCGGCGAAGATAATAAAATTTATCTTTCGTATTATGACTGTCCATATATCGGAGCTGAAGAAGTTAGCTATACAATCGAGGTTGATACCGATGCTCTGAATGAAATTCAACAAGCATTTTACAGCCGTAATTTTCTCTCGTGGGGTAAGCTTCCGAAAAGTGAGTTAGTTCTTCTTGATGCTCCGCAGACAACACTCTCGGTTACATACGGTGACGGTGAAATGTATTCGGTATCGGACTCAGACGAGATTCCGGGAGAAGGCTACAGAATTTTCACCGAAATTTATTCGATTTTAAATAAGTACTCGCAAGGAGGTAATTAACCTTGTCAGCAATTACTGAACAGAAATGTCCGCATTGCGGCGGTGCAGTCGAATTCAACGTCGGCACACAGAACTTAAAATGTCCATATTGCGATACAGAATTTGATATTGCCGCTATGCAGCAGGCAGAAGATTTTGCCGCAAATATGGTTGAACAGATTAACTGGAATTCACAGGGCTCACAGTGGGGGGCAGGCGAAACAGACGGTATGAGCGTTTATGCCTGCAAATCCTGTGGCGGTGAGATTGTTGCCGATTCCACAACGGGTGCAACAAGCTGTCCTTACTGCGGCAATCAGGTCGTTATGCAGGGTCAGTTCTCGGGCGCCCTTCGCCCTGATCTTGTTATTCCGTTCAAGCTCGATAAAAAAGCTGCAAAAGAAGCGTTGAAAAAACATTTTAAGGGTAAAAAATTTGTTCCTAAAGGTTTCTTTAACGAAACTAAGCTTGAAGAAATCAAGGGCGTTTACGTTCCACATTGGCTTTTTACCTGTGATGCAATTGCTGAGGCGGGTTATAAAGCTAAAAAAATCAAAAGATGGTCAGATGAGGATTACAATTATACAGAAACTTCATATTATGACGTTTACAGAAGCTGTAACATCGGATTTGATAACGTTCCCGTTGACGCATCCTCTAAGATGCCGGATGATTTGATGGAATCAATTGAACCGTTTTATATTAACGACGCGGTAGATTTCAATACAGCTTATCTTGCAGGATATCTTGCTGATAAATATGACGTATCGGTTGATGAATGTGTTTCAAGAGCCAATGAAAGAATAAAGCAAAGCTCTGACGATGCTTTAAGAGCAACTGTTACCGGATATAATTCGGTTGATACAACGTTTGTTAATATGAATGTTGCAAACGGTATGTATAAGTACACTCTTTATCCTGTATGGATTTTGACGACAACGTGGAATAATCAGAAATTTACTTTTGCAATGAACGGACAGACAGGTAAATTTGTAGGAAATATTCCGACAGATAAAAAAGCCGTGACAAAAGCATCATTGCTCCTCGGAGCCGGTATAGGTGTTGTTCTTTACGGTATTACCTGGCTTGTTAATTTTCTGTAAGGAGGTGCGGAGAATGACTAAGAAGATTTTTGCGGTAATTATCGCTTTTGTTTTTTGTATATCAATGTCTGTATCTGCATCGGCTTATTATGATGAGTATGTTTTTGCGCCCGATAACCTTCTTTCAGATTCGGAATTAACAGAGCTTAACGGTTATGCTGAATCAATAGAAAGCAATTACGGTTACACGGTTGTATTTTGTATTGTTAATGATACAGAAGGATTATCCTGTTATGATTACGCCCGTGAAGTCGCGTCGGATTATACAGATGCCGAAAATCTGATTGTATTTGTTAACAACACGGAAGAAGACGTTTATGATTTTTATACTTTCGGTGATGAGGCCGAAAGTTTGGATAATGAACTTCTTGGCGAAATATTTGCCGTTTATAACAGCGATAACAGTTATTTCGGCGGCGTAAGCAGTTTATACGCATCTGTTGAAGATGTGCTCGAAAATAATTCGGAAAGCATCCGGGTTGACGATAATTCCGAAGATGAAGAGCTTGATGACATTTACGCAGACAGTGATGAACCCAAATCAATATCAACTCAGATAGTATTAATTCCTGTTTGTCTCGCGGTTGGTATATTTATCGGCTTTTTAATCATTAAGTCCATCGCATCAAAAAATATTTCTGTAAAAATGCAGAAAAACGCAACTATTTATACAAGAAGCGGCAGTATGACGGTAACGGGAAGTTACGATAATTTCCTTTACAGAGAAGTTGACCGCAGAGCGAAACCCAAAAATAATAAGAAATAAGTTACGGAGGATAAAATGGCTCTTTTTGATATATTTAAAAACAAAGCGGAAAACGCTGTTAAAAAAAGCGTCAATACCGCAGTAACTCAGGGCATCAATAAAGCAACTTCGGCAGCAAGCAGTTTCGGTAATAAGAGGGAGAAGATAGTTTTTTCATCTTTACCCTCATCGTTTGAAGAGTTTGCATCTCTTCCGCAGGCAGCTTTGTCAACACCTTTTGATACAGCTGCAATGGCAGTGCTTGCTTTCTGCTACTATCCGCAGAACAAAGACCTCGCTTTGCAGATGGTCAATTTCCTCAGAGGTCCGAGACCTTTGAGCGGCGGCGATATTTCTTTCTATGCGGACAGATTCCGCGATGCGGATTATATTCCGCGTTCATATTTTGAGGGTGCAACACCTGCTAACGATTATACTCCTAATGAGCCTTACACAATAATCGTCAGCGAAAATCCCTATTCATACCAGAACGAGGGCTATGCAACGCTGTATATTACGTCAGGCGGTGCAGACAGTCCCCGAAGCGTTCAGTTGCGTAAGGCAAAGGACGGTAAATGGTATCTTTGGGAACAGTTCATTCTCGTCGGCATTCGCCAGCCCGAAAGCTCAAATCCTTGGGCATAACGTGAGGTAAAACATATGGAAAGCATTAACTCAATTCAATTTGAAGGCTGTTTTAATACCGAAGTGATGCAGTGTACATATAAACTCTTTAGGGAAGTTAAGTTTACGGCAATTCTCAATATTGAGATTGCAGACCCGGATAAATTCAATACTATGTTCGGCGGTCAGCTTCCCATTGACCTTATTAAAAATGATGCATCTCGTGTTGCTGAAATGACCTTTACAAAAATGTTTGCAGACGGCTGCTCTGTTGACGAACTGAAATACAAGGCAGACACACAGGCAGTTTTGATTCTGCAGGATTTCGCAGTTGCAGGTTGGGAAGCAAGAGCAGGTATCAGAGCAACCGCAATAAATAATGTGTTTATTGAAATTGACCCTAAAACTGAAAAAATGCTTTCAACTATGGCATCAATAAACTCTGTTTCCGTTCCTGTTTCTGTCCCTGCACCGCAGGGTGAAATATGGCAATGTGCCTGCGGTAACAACAATTCGGGCAAATTCTGTACCGAATGCGGAATAAAAAAGCCTGAAGGTTGGGTCTGCTCCTGCGGAAACACAAATAAAGGCAAGTTCTGCACGGAATGCGGAAAGCCTTATTGAAACAATTGTAATCGGTTAATTTTTCAGGAGTGGCTGCTTAGAGCAGTCACTCTTTTTTTATTAAACGGAGCCAAGCGGATGCTGCACCGGATTAAAAGGGGCAATTTAATTACAGCAGAGGCGGTTTTACCTTCTTTTGAAAGAAGGTGGCATTTTCGTAAGAAAATGACGGATGATTGATACAAAAATTTTTAAAAAAACCGTCTTATCAATCCTCAGTCTCGCTAACGCTCGACAGCTCCTTTCCAAAGGAGCCAAGCGGATGCTGTGCTCAGGATTAAAAGACGCAATTTAATTACAGCAGAGGCGGTTTTACCTTCTTTTGAAAGAAGGTGGCATTTGCGTAAGAAAATGACGGATGATTGACACAAAAATTTTTAAAAAAACCGTCTTATCAATCCTCAGTCTCGCTAAGGCTCGACAGCTCCTTTCCAAAGGAGCCAAGCGGATGCTGTGCTCAGGATTAAAAGACGCAATTTAATTACAGCAGAGGCGGTTTTACCTTCTTTTGAAAGAAGGTGGCTTTGCGTAAGAAAATGACGGATGATTGACACAAAAATTTTTAAAAAAACCGTAAAAAAACGAAAAGTTTGCACTAAAGTACGATGTGCAAACTGTTTTTTTGTGCTACATTTATTGTGTGTATTTATATATAAACGTGTTTAAGCGGTTTATATTTTTAACGAAAGGGGAATTTTTGTATGAAAATTTTCAAAAAGACATTGGCGATGGTGCTGAGCATAATTATGGTGTTCGGCATAATGCCTGCGTCCGTTTTTACGGCGAGTGCGGCAGGCATTGAAGGCGCAACAGGTACGGGTACGGAAGCCAACCCGATTATTGTTGATACCTTTTCAGAGTTGAAGAATGCTTTGGAATATGCGGGCGACGTGTATGTTAAGGTTACAAAAGATATTACATGCACAGAAACCATTTTTATTCCTAACAACGGTAAAAAAACATTGCTCATAGATAATACACTTACAAGCAATGAAGTTATTTTTAATTGTTGCGATGGAGCTAAGTTTGTATTAAAAGGAAATGGTAAATTTGTATCAAAAGAAGCATGTCTTTATTTAAATGATTCCGATACCTCTGTTTGGACTGAAGGTGACCTGATTTTTGAATCAGAAGCCTCGCCGGTTTTGTCTTCATCTGGAAGATTGTATGTAAATGGAGGAACCTTTACGTCCGCAAAATCAGCTTCGATTTACCCTGTTAATGGTAATAGTTATGGAAGTTTATATGTTTATGTAACCAGAGGTGCTTTCCCTGAAGGTGTTGTATCATTATGTGGTTCAATAAAAACTAATTCCGCTAATAGCATAGCTTTTAACAAAGATGGTGAAATGCTTGCTGCTCCAGTTACTGATTGTCCTATATGGGTGTATTATTTCGGATTTGCAACGTATGAAGACAATGCATTTGATATTGTTCCGGGTAAGACAGTATCAGCAACGGGGTTTGGAACATATGGTGTAGGCGACTCTTTGGCGAAAAAAACTATTGGTTTCACTACATATAAATTGCCTCAAATGGCTATTGATGCTGGGTTCTCCATTAAAGAAAATCTGAAAATAACTTCCACCAATCGAGGTGTAATTCTTGACCAAGATAGCGGACAGAATTACAAGACAGATAATTCAGTTGTAGATAATTACTCAATCAAGACGAGTATGGCTTTGATTGGTCCGAATGGTGATGTAATAATTGAGGGTACTGTTAAGTACTCCTTGGCTATTATAGAAAACGCAAAAAATATTACCGGAACTATTTATGGTGTTGATAGCTCCGACAAAATCACTGTTTCGCTATATAGATATGAAGATAATAAACTTTATGACCAAACATCTATGAAAGAAGATTGCACTTATCTTTTTACGGGTGTTGAGCCGGGTAAATATACTGTTAAAGTAACAGGTTCTGATTATTTTGTATCTACAGCAGTTGTAACGGTTGTTGATAAAATTGTTAATTTTGATTTTACTCTAACTCCAAATAAATATGACATTAAAGGTACAATTGAAGGTGTTAACATTGGTACTTTTGGTGATGTATATGTTAGGCTCTATGAATCAAAGGAAAAATATGAATCCGGAGACATCTCCATTCAAGGTCAACGCATAAATTCGGATGGCAGTTATATTTTAAGTGATGTTGAATCGGGTAAAACTTATTATCTTGTTGTAAATTATAAAGGTGAAAAACAATATGCCAGCGAAATTACTGTTAATGTCGGTGATGTTATCAAAAACATAGTGCTTCACCTACCGGTAAATTTGTCCGGTTATGCAACATCACGTGTCCAAAGTCAGTTTACTGTTAATGTATATTCCGATGATTCAGGAGAACTCATCGCAACAACAAAAACAAGCATAAATAACAACGGTTCTTACAAAATAAATCAATTAACAAGTGGTTATTATTATGTTGTTGAAGTAATTGCACCGGAATATAAAACATACAAAGAAAGAATTTATCTTTCAGGCAATACAACGTTGAATGTTGATATGGAGTATATTGTGGACGAATCATCATACGGTTTTGCTTCACAGTTTCCAGCAATATCTGCAGAAGAAATTATTAACGGACATACAGACCTTGGTCTTGTAAACACTCTGCCAACTTTCAGATTTACTGCAAAAGAGCTTCCGAGCAATATGAAAAAAGCCGGATATACTGTAAAGACTCAGACTCAGGTCAAGTACAGCTCAGGCGGCATAAAAACGTTAGACAGCACAACTTGGACCTGCGGAAACTATGACTTCGGCACAAACAAGGTCACTCAGATTATTATGCTCATTGACCCGGACGGAAAGGAAGTCGGCAGAAAGACTCATACATACACGTTCACTTATGCAAAGCTGTACTTTGAAACAAGAACACCCGGCGTTACAAATGAACAGGCTGCGGCAGGTGTTTCCGAGCTTGGCACACTTACAACCGCACCGAAGTTTGCTTTCACCGCAGTCTCTCTTTCCGGTGATCTGAGAGATGAAGGCTATTCACAGAAGGTGAAAATGGAAGCTTATCAGGGCGACAAGCTTGTTTACAGCGCAGACAATGGCGACACATATATTCACATTTATCCCGGTGAAGGTAAGGTTGTTCAGTCAATTATCCTTATTGACCCCGACGGTAACGAAGCCGGAAGCCTTGCACACACCTATAACTTCACGGTTGAATTCCCCGAAGGAACACTTGCACTTGATGCAGACTTCCTTACACTTGCCGAAAACTCAACACATCAGTTGAGCGCAACTTTTGCTCCCGAAAGTCTTGCAGATACACTTGTATGGACTTCAAGCAACCACGCAGTTGCAAGAGTTGACAGTAACGGTAAGATTACCGCAGTCCGTCCGGGCTCTGTGCTTATTACTGCAACACTCGGCAACGGTGCAACAGCTTACTGTACGGTGCTTGTTACCGCAGAAGACGTTAAGGCTTACGTCGGCGGTATCGGTCTTGCGGAGGGTGAATACCTCGCACAGGGTTCAAACGCTCCCACAACGGTGAAGCCTGCCGACAACTACGCTTACCTTGCTACAGTAAACGGCAAGCTTACACTTACACTTCACAATTACAGCTATTCCGGTATGGGTACATTCACATCAAAGAATGCGGCATACGGAATTTACAGCACACAGGAGCTTAAGGTTGTTGCCGAAGGCACAAACAAAATCGGTCCGATGTCAGCTCCTGTTGACAGATATACAAGCTATGGTATCGGCAAGGGCGACAGTGTTTCAATAACATCCGATGCAAACAGCGTGCTCAACATCACAGGTGTATCAACAGCTATCAGCAGTTCAAGATACGTTTTTGTTTCAGGCAAACTTAACATCACAGATGTTACAAGCGGTATCAGTTGCACACACGCTCAGGCTATGGGTGGTCTCAATTTCGAGAGCGGTAACGTTAACATCAACTGCACAGGTACGGCAATTTCAGTTACAGGTAACTACATCAACTTCTCAGGTGCGGATGTTACAATCAACTGTAAGGCAGGTATCAACCTTGCAAGGCAGGGCGAAATCACAATTGACAGCGGTTCATTGAAGATGTACGCATCTGCAAGCGGTATCAATGTTAAATCAGGTCAGGCTATGACCGTAAACGGCGGTACGGTTTATGTTGAAGCAGTAAATAATGCTATTGCACTTGAAGGCGATTTGTATATCAACGGCGGTAGTACCGTTCTTAAATCAACCGACACAGCATCCGATACAAGCTATGCTTCAATCTACGGTGCAGGTACGGTTACGTTGGGAAGCGGTGTTACCGGTATTGCTTCAACCGGAAGTACAACCTCTTCAACGACCTCATTCAACAGTGCAAATATCAAGACATACGATTATGTCTGCTTCAGAGACAGCGGTTATGTTTTTGTTAAGCAGCCTGTTGGCGGTGAAGTTAAGGGCGGCGGAACAATGACCGTCACTTGGCAAACAGGTTTCAAACCGGTTAAGCTCGAACTTGTAACCTACAACGGAAAAACAACTTCAACAACAACCCTTACGGCAAGTGCAACATCATCACAGCTCGGCGTTCTTCCTGAGGGCGGATATTATCAGATAAGAGCATATTACAGCACAAGCTATTATATAACTTCGGATAAGTTCTATGTTTACTCAATGGGTCACAACGTTACCTTTGATAGCGGTGTTGACGCACAGGAAGTTGCAGATGGCGAACTCGCAGTCAAGCCCGCCGACCCCGAAAAGGACAACAAGTTCTTCTACGGTTGGCTCACACCTGACGGCAAGGTATTTGACTTCTCAACACCTATAACAGAAGACCTTGTTCTTAAAGCAGGCTGGGCAGACGTTATGGTTGACGGTGTTGCAATGCCCAACGGTTCATACCGTGGAATGTATTCCTCAACTGCAACAACCGGCAGGCCTTCCGGCAGTTACGCACATTACAAAGATGGTGTTCTGACACTTTACAATTACAACAACTCTTACGGCAGCGGTATTGAGTTTGGCGAACTCGACCTTACGGTTGTTTCCACAGGTGAAGGCAATGCAGTCAGCTGTATCGTCAGCGACGGCGAATACGTAAACCTTACCATCGAAGGTACGGCAACGCTTAACGTCGGTCACGGACAGTGGATTGATCATGCGATTTTGGTTTATAACACAATCACATTCAAGTGTGACACGATAGTTGAATGTATAGATAATACTGCAATCGCCGATGCGGAAGTAATTATCATTGACGGTGCAGACGTAAAGGTTTACGCTTACTGCGATATGTATTACTCAACTACAATTTACGGTTGCGAAGCTCCGATTACCGTGCTCGACGGCAGCCTTTATCTCTACTATGAATCTGACGACGAAACTCTCACTGACTCTTATGTTGCAAACCCCGACAGAGTCATCGTTTATGCAAACAACAGATATGACGGTTGGTTTACAGAGGATGACATCATCACACAGGTTGGTGAGGCTTATGACCTTGAGGTTTACACTCAGGTTGAAATCGTTCACAAGCACACAACAGTAGTTCGTTATGGTTTAGCTCCGACTTGCCGTACTACCGGTATTGCAGACCACTATGAATGTGTCTGCGGTAAATTGTTCAGCGATGCTGAAGGTACAGAGGAAATTACTGACCTTGAAGCTTGGAAATCAGGCGAAGGTGTGCTTCCGGTAGCCGACCACAATTGGGACCACCTCAACGGTGAATGCGCCTACGGCTGTCGAACAGTTGCTTTCGAAGTTAGACACGGTGCAATTCTTGACAGAGGTGGACGTTATATCTTCGGTCTTGACGCAGGCATTCTGCACATTGGAGATTACACCAGAATCCTTATCGACGGCTACGAATGGACATACGAGAACGGTATATTCGATCAGTTCGGTACAGGCTCAAAAGCTATTCTCACCAATGGTGAAACAGTAATTGCTGAATACACAATCCTTATCTACGGCGACGTTAACGGCGACAGCTGGTACGATGGCGAAGATGCATTCCTTGTTAATCTCATTGTCAAGGGTATGCTCAAACAGCATGACCTCCCCGAATATATGTGGATGGCTGCTGACTGTAACCACGACGGTGTAATCAACGAAACAGACGTCGATTTACTCATGGGTGCAGGTGTCAGAAGAAACGATATCGACCAGAACAGCAGCCTTTCTGAACTTCAGCTTCAGGCAGCATATATCGAGTATATGTCACTCATCGACCAGTCAGCAGGACTTGATGCTGAATCCGATGAAGATACCGACGATACAACTACTCCCGATACAAACGAGCCTGAAACTCCTGACGAAACGGAAGAACTCACATTCTCGATTGTTATTCTCAAGATTTTCACCTTCATCAGAAAGGTTCTCAACCTCGTTTTCTCATTCATAGTTAAATAAGCATAATAAACATTAAAGACGGCAGAGAAATCTGCCGTCTTTTACTATGTTGCAAAATCACTGAAATTCTGTCGAAATGCGCAACACAAATAAGCAAAAAAAAGAGACATAACCGTATATCATCTAATCAAAGCTATAATATTCCAAAGAATAAATATTAATCATAATCTTGAGTTGATAGTCCCAAATTTCGGACTCCGGTGTGCGCAGCATATCACACCAATACACAGTCCGTTATTTGGGACTATCTTTTTGTGTGTTGGTGATATAATACAGCCACAAGATGAACGCAAAGCAAGTTTTGAATCAACAGAAGAAAGAAGTGGCAGGAATTGCGCGACTATTATTACAACGTAAACAGCAGCAGAAAGGTATTACATCTGTTTGGATGCCATTATTTAACGCATTCACGCAAACAGGAATTCAGAAGGAAGCATAACCTCGAAAAGGCTTTGAAAAACGGATATACGCTCTGCAAGCATTGCTTTGCACTTCAGAAAAGATACAATTCTCAACTCGGAAAAGCATACTGCAAGCACAACTATTTTTATAGCTGCGACAGTAATTACATTGAAATTACAACTGCAAAAAACACCTGGCTGGTCAGATATGCAGAGGATAAAACGACGCTTGAGCTTTACCATCGCAACACCGAGGAAAGAGAAACGGACGCTTTGAGCAGTATCCCCGGATACCATTGCCAGCATGTGCGCAGATATGAAGTGGATGATATTATCCGTTACATATTTGATCACGACGGAAAACGGGTACTGCCACCGCCGAAGAGTTCAAAGCGCTATGCAAATTATAAAAAGCGACAGAAACTTCAGAAAAAGCGTGAGGCAATCAATAACGTATTAAGGCTGATAGACAGTCTGCACGCTGTTCCGTGCAGTACTTGAATATAACTTTTCGGAGGTATAATATGTTTGACAATGGTTTATTTGGCGGAATGTTTGATTTTAACAACGACGGCAAAATGGATTCGTTTGAAAAGGCGGCAGAGTTCGGATTCTTTATGCAGATGATGGACGAAGCAGAAAAAAACGATTCGGACGACAGTACGGATGACTTTGACGAACCTGACTGTGATGATTGAAGCAAAACTGCATTTTGAAAATTTGTTTGCTCATTTGGCGTGAGTCGAAAACACCCTGTGACATTTAACGGTCACAGGGTGTTCTACTTGAAAGTGTATTTTAGTTTTGCGCTTTTGTGTAGGATGATTCTTTTGGTTTTTTCTCTTCCTGCGTCAGCGATACTATTTTTACAATATTATATATCTGATAGGGGATATACGAAACAATACCTGCGTATATGCACGCGGCAAATGTAATCGGCCATAAAACAGATGCAACGATTTTGAAAGCCGTTCCTCGTTTTTTAAAAAAGCCTGCGGAAAGTATAATGGCGGAAACAACGGCGCTGAATCCAAAACCGCCAAGACAACCGAAAAGCAGAAACGATTGTAATTTACTTTCGTTTATATCGGGTTGCTGACTTGCGAGAAATCCATAAATAATGAACCCGGTAACGGTAACACATAAGGTACACAACAAATATTCTATTCGGTTTTTCTTAGTCATTTTCTATTCACTCCTTTTATCGACTATACCATAAACCGATGAGATTTTCAACGTTTGTAAGGGGACTTTCGGCTTTACGTTACTCCCATTGCGGCAAAAAATTCGGCGCTGCCGATGCCGTGCGGTCGGTTGTATCTTCCGATTCTGTAAAGCCAATCGGTGTTTTCAACGTCGACGTAGTTTACTCTCTCCTCGCACACAAAAGCTGCTTCAAACCCCATACTTTTAAGTATATCCTTTGATTCTTTTGAGTAGCAACCGTAAGGGTAGGTGAAGACTGTCGGTCGGTAACCTGTTTTTTCTTCCATAAGACTCTGCATTTTTCCAAGGTCACAGTTGAGAACCGTCGAATATTCGTGTATGCTCTCGCCGCTTACTTTTTTTGCGCCGTTTCGCCCTGAATTGTTCAGCTTATGCAGGTCGTAGCTGTGGTTTTGTATTTCAATCCGTCCGCCGTTGGCAAGCTCGCTGACCTCTTCCCAGTTCATATACGAATAGCTCAGAGTGTGGTCGTCAAGCTGTGTGAACATATCTGTGTACGCGCCGACAACCGATGCGACAGCACACATATTGTATTCTTCAAGCAATGGCAAAAGGTAGCAGTATACGGTTTCATATCCGTCATCAAAGGTGAGCATAATCGGTTTATCCGGCAGTGGCTCACCGTCGTATATGTGACCGAGCAATTGCTCGGTTGTTATTGGTGTGTAGCCTTTTTTCGCAATATATTTCAGGTCGCTTTCAAGCTCGTTCAACGTTACGCAGTACTGACTTGCGCGGGTTGGATTTTTTGTTATCTGGTGGTACATAACAACGGGCAGCGGCACCGTTTGCGCCTGTGCAGAGGTCTGAACAACCGCACGGCTGAGTTTTAACGTGCCGATCAGCGCAACGGCGGCACACAGAGCAAGGAAAATATAGCCGCGCCTTATTTTGAATACCATAAAAAAACACCTCACTGCATTGTATGCAGTGAGGCGAATTTTTATTTGCTGTCCTTAAGAGCAAGCTCGAGCCAGATTGAGCCGATATCCATTGCCTGATAAAGACCCTTCTTTTCGCTCTTCTTAATGATTCTGTCCTTCGGGCGTGCATCCTGGTCGGTGCTGAGAAGCTGTACCGTGACCTTATCTGCAACGTCAAGGTCGTTTACCTTTTTGGTGCTGACAACCTGAAGAAGCACAACGTACGGATCACTTAAGTTTCCGTAGTATATAGTGTTGCCGCAACGAACGAGCGGCTTGCCCTTGTAGCTGAGGAACTTAGCCTTTTTCTTTTCTGCCATATTAGGTTCCCCTCCTTATTTCGTGATGTAGTTCTCGACGAGTGCCTGAAGCAAGTCGTAACGGTCAACCCTGCCGAGAATGCTGCGCGCATTCTTGTGGGTTGTGATATACGTCGGGTCTTCGGAAAGAATATAGCCTACTATCTGGTTTACAGGGTTGTAGCCTTTTTCCTTAAGGGCGTCATATACAGTCTGTAAAGCGCAACGCATTTCCGCATCGTGATCGTCAATAAAGTCGAATTTTATGGTCTTATCTGTCATCTATGACACCTCCGAGTCAGTATAGTACACTTCATTATATACTATTTTTAATTAAAATACAACCCTTTTTTCTTTATTTATAAGCCAAAACAGATTTTCGGTTTATTGTTAACTTGACTTTGCATTCAAATTTTTAAAAATGCAAAATCAAGTTGATAGACAGAGCACTGCACCGATGGTATAATAACCTCACAAAACAAAGGAGGCTTAATTTATGGGCACTTCTGTATTATTGATCTTTTTAGTTCCGTTTATTGCAATATCGCTCGGTTTTGATATGATCGGCACAGCAATCAACGGCCCTGAAAAAAGCGAAATCCGTTTGCCTTATGATCCCGACAAAGCACTTGTATGGACTTATGACGACGTTAACGACCCCGATATCGAGCTTGTTGAAACAACGGTAGAACGTGATGAACAGGTTTTCAGCTTTACCTATGAGAGTGATAAAGGTTTTATTGAAAAACTCATTGACATTATAACTTCCAAATCCGGTGAAGGCACTTATGCCGGTACAATTATGGATGTTGTATTCACAGACCAAAACGGTAACAAGAAAACATACTATGTTGAAAGAGGTATGTCACTGAATAAGCCGAAATTCTATCCTGCTGAGGAGTGCTTAACCACTACGTATACATGCGTTGCCAAAGAACCTATTGACGGTGCTGTTTGGAGCACAACATCCAACAGCGGCAGCAGCGGAAACGTTCTTTATCAGCCATTGACCGATAACAGTACGCAGACCTTTACGGTGGTTGCTTTGCCCCCGGATATAAAAGAAGGACACTGCGATGCACATTTTGCCTATGCGGATTATACCTATCTTGAAAAATGTTACGTTTATTACAAAATAACAGACGGTGAACTCACAGTTTCAAATATACATCATAATCCTGCATAACTTTTTCTGATCAATATACAGCGGCACACTTCTTGTAAAGTGTGCCGCTGTTCATTTTATAGAATCAATTATTTATCAGTTATTGATTTTAATTTCAGCGTGTGCCTCGGATGAATCGTAGATAGCCTGAAGGATTTTTGATGTGCCAACAGCATACTTGATATCGTTACGGTTTCTCTCGCCCTTTGCGACACACTCAACAAAATCAAGAACTTCACTGCGATGCATATCGTTTGACTTGTAAGTGGGTATTGTTTCGGTAAGCATACCGTTTTTGGTAGTCCAGAAACGGAAATTACCGCAATAGTTGAGCCTGATACCGCCCTTACGCCCCATAAAGTCGATAAAGGTTTCTCTTTCACCGATATTCTGCGCCCATGCACCGTTGAAGCTGACTACTGCACCGTCGGTACGTACAAGACCGACAACGGAATCGTCAACGTCGTAAGTGCCGTTTTCAGTATCTTTTGTATCCTCTGCCCACATACTTTCGTAAACGTAGTTTTTCATATCCTTACCAAGTTTGCAGAAAGCTTCGCCGCTTGCGGTAAGCACCTGCGGGTCGCCAAGGCAGTAGAGAATAAGATCGATATAATGAACACCCCAGTCGATAAGCGCACCGCCGCCGGAGCTTGCCTTTGTTGTGAAATCGCCGCCGAGACCGGGAATTGAGCGATGAGCACGGAAGCTTGCATAAACGTGATAAACCTCACCAAGCTCACCGTCAGCAATCAGCTTTCTGATATGGTTGACGGAGTTAGCATAGCGGTTACACACACCGATTGAAAGAATTCTGCCTGTTTCGTAGGAAACCTTTTCCATCTCAAGTGCTTCGGAAAGGATTCTGGCGGCAGGTTTTTCGCAAAGTACGTCTTTACCGTGACGCATAAAGTCGATTGAAATAACCGAATGCATATCATTATGAGTGCAGACGGAAACAGCATCAAGCTCAGCATCATCGAGAATTTCGTGATAATCGTAAACAGCTTTACCGCAGCCGTATTTTTCTACGGCTGCATCAGCTCTTTCGGGAATGATATCGCAGAAATACTTGATTTCCGCAATATCTGAAGCCATATATGCAGGAATGTGTGCAGAGTTTGCAATCGTACCGCAGCCGATAACGGCTACCTTGATTTTTTCTTTCATAACAGCACCTCCGTTAATTTTGACTTTTAATTATGCTCTGAGAGAAACGCCGAGCTTGTCAAGTGCTTTTACTGCACGCTTCATTGCGCCGTCTGCTTCCTCGTCGGTCATTGTTCTGTCTGCGGCGCGGAGCTTGAGGCTGAACGCAACACTCTTCATACCCTCGGGAATCTGTGAGCCTTCGTAAACGTCGAACAGCTCGATTGTTTCGAGTGTGTTGCCGACAGCGGCGGCAATTGTGCGCTCAAGCTTGAGCACGGGCATTGCCTTTTCGCATACGCAGGCAAGGTCACGGCTGAGCGCCGGGAACTTGGGAAGCTGCTTGTAAGTACGCTTGAGGTTGCTCAGCTCAAAGCAAGCATCAAAGCTGATTTCAGCGGCATAAGCCTTTGTGCCGATTGAGTAGTTGCCGAGAACCTGAGGATGAACCTCGCCGACAACACCGATTGTTTTGCCGTCCTTGCTGATAACTGCTGTTCTGCCGGGGTGGTAAGAGGGGTTATCTTTTACAGCTTCTACATCGTAGTCTGCGATGCCGAGCTTCTCAAGAAGTTCCTCAACAATGCCCTTGATTGTGAAGAAGTTGCAGTCAGCGCCGTACATACCCATACAAAGCATCATAGGCTCTGCGGGTAACTCATCTGTGCCTTTGGTTATATATTCTTTACCGATTTCGTAAAGATATGCTTTTGCATTACGGTTGTTGTAATTTCTTGCAAGTGTTTCAAGCATTGAGGGAAGGAGCGTTGTTCTCATAACACTTGTATCTTCGCCAAGCGGGTTTGTGATAACAACGCAGTTGCGCTTCTCGCTGTCTGCCGGAAGACAGATTTTGTCATAGCTCTTGGGGCTGATGAATGAGAAGGTGCAAAGCTCGGAAAGACCGCAAGCGAGCATTGTTTCGCCCATAAGGCGCTCGAATTTCTGCTCGGGTGTGTACTGTGCTGTTGCAACACCTGCAAGCTGTCTGTCAGGAATATTGTCGTAGCCGTAGAAACGTGCGATTTCCTCTGAAATATCAGCCTTGTGACGAAGGTCATTACGGAATGAAGGAACGGTGATTACACCGTCCTCAACCTTACAGCCGAGGCGCTCAAGAATCTTCTTCTGTTCGTCTGCGCTGACATCGATACCGATGAAGCCGTTAACCCAGTCAGGCTCAAAAGCAAGCGTGAAAGCTGTTTTGTCGGAGCAATCGCAATCGACAACACCGTTTACAACCTCACCTGCGCCGAGCTGCTGTACAAGCTGAAGCGCTCTGTTAAGAATCTTGCGGCAGCCTGTGGGGTCAAGCTGCTTGTCGTAACGGGAAGAAGCCTCTGTGCGCATACCGAGAGCCTTTGCAGTCATTCTGACGCTCGGGCCGTTGAAGCAAGCGGATTCGAAAACGATTGTGTTTGTATCGTCCATAATACCGCTGTATTCGCCGCCCATAACGCCTGCAACTGCAACGGGTTTGTTGGAGTCTGCGATGACAAGCATATCGTCGCTCAACTCTCTCTCAATACCGTCGAGAGTGGTGATTTTTTCACCGCTTTTTGCACAACGCACGATAACCTCGTTGCCTTCAAGGTAGCGAAGGTCGAAAGCGTGCATAGGCTGACCGTATTCGAGCATTACAAAGTTTGTAATATCGACAATATTGTTAATCGGGCGTACACCGCTTGCACGGAGTCTTTCTCTCATCCAGCGGGGTGACGGCTCAATTTTTACGTTTTTGACAACGGCACCGACGTAGCGGTAGCACTTGTCGGGAGCTTCGATTGAGACCTTGAGAAGCTCGTTTACGTCGCCTTCGCCGGGCTCAACCGTGGGGACGGGCTCTTCAAAATCCATACCGTATGTTACTGCAGCCTCTCTTGCAAGACCGAGGACACTCAGACAATCGGGACGGTTTGAAGTGATTTCAAACTCTGTGACAACGTCATTGAGACCGATTGCCTCGCAGATGTCTTTGCCGAGTGTAAGGTCGCAATCGTCACCAAGGACAAAGATACCGTCCTCAATTGCGTAGGGGAAATCGTGAGCGGTAAGACCGAGCTCGCCGAGAGAACAGAGCATACCTGCGCTTTCAACACCGCGGAGCTTGCCTTTCTTTATCTTTTTGCCGCCTGCTACAACAGAGTTGTCGAGAGCGGCGGGTACATAGTCACCTGTTTTGAGGTTCTGTGCGCCGGTAACAATCTGAAGGTTTGCCTCAGCGCCGACGTTTACCTGACAAATCCAGAGATGGTCGGAATCGGGATGCTTTTCGAGTGATTCGATTCTGCCTACAACGATGTTGGAGAGCTCTTCGCCCTCTGTTTCGTAACCCTCTACCTTTGAACCGGAGAGAGTGAGTGCAGCTGCAAAATCTTTATCCGTAACGTCGAGCTTCAGATAATCGTGAAGCCATCTTTTTGATAATACCATTTTTATTCTCCTCCCTTAAAACTGACCGAGAAAACGCATATCGTTTTCAAACAGCAGACGCATATCGTCAATATTAAAGCGGAAGAGCGTGAGACGCTCAAGACCGACACCGAAGGCAAAGCCGCTGTAAACCTCGGGGTCAACGCCGCCGTTCTTGAGAACCTGCGGATGAACCATACCGCCACCGAGAATTTCGACAAAGCCTTCGCCCTTGCAGAAGGGGCAACCTTTACCGCCGCAACGGAAGCAGGTTACGTCGATTTCGCAAGAAGGCTCCGTGAACGGGAAATGGTGAGGACGAAGACGGATTTTTGTGTCCTCGCCGTAAAGTCTTTTTGCAAAATCGAAAAGACAGCCCTTGAGATCGGACATTGTGATACCTTTGTCAACTACAAGACCCTCAATCTGATGGAAGAAGGGAGAGTGAGTTGAGTCAACCGCATCAGAACGGTAAACGCTGCCGGGTGCGATGATGCGGATAGGGGGCTTAGAGTTTTCCATAACTCTGATCTGTACGGGAGAAGTCTGTGTGCGCAGAAGCATATTTTCCGTGATATAGAAAGTATCCTGTGTATCGCGTGCGGGATGCTCCTTGGGAATGTTGAGCGCTTCAAAGTTGTAGTAGTCCCACTCAACTTCGGGACCTGTTGCAACCTCAAAGCCCATACCCAGGAAAATCTCCTTAACTTCGTCAAGTACGATTGAGAGGGGATGCTTGTGACCGAGAGCAACCTTCTTGCCGGGCATTGTGACGTCAAGAGTTTCGCTTTCAAGTCTTGCCTTGAGTTCGGCAGCCTTGAGCTGGCTGACTTTTTCCTCAAGCTGAGCTTCGATTGCCTGTCTTACCTCGTTGGCGAGCTGACCGACAACGGGTCTTTCTTCGGCTGAGAGCTTACCCATCTGCTTGAGAATTGCAGTGACTTCGCCCTTTTTGCCAAGATATTTTACACGCAGCGCTTCAAGGTCTGCGTTGGAAGATGCCGCATCAACAGCAGCCTTAGCTTCAAGAGCAATTGAATTTAACTGTTCTTTCAAATCTATCATCCTTTCGGTTAATTTACTGAAAAATAAAAAGCCTTCGCCCCTGATGAAAGGGACGAAAGCTCTGTTTGATAACTTCCGCGGTACCACCCGTATTTCCGCTTTGCAAGCGGACGCTCATAAGCCGTTTACGGCGGCAAACCGTCACGACCTACACAACGAAAAAACGTCTTCAGCCGTGCCGCTCCAAAGTGAAATTCGGCAACCTGCCGTTGCAACCCGTGCTTCCAGCCTGTGACACGGACTCTCTGTTTGCAGCTATTGTCAGGTGCTTACTGTGCTTCTTCACAGCGTTTGATTATTCAAATCAGCAGTAATTGTAACATAATAATTATAATTTTGCAAGTGCTAAATTATAATAGATATTAATATATACGTGCCGTTAAATTTATTCTGCAGATACGCCGTTCATCTCGTTGAGAATGTTGCGTACTTTGTCGGGACAGTCGGTGATAATGCCGTCAACACCCGCTTTTATCATATTACGGATGTCCTCATCCTCGTCAATTGTCCATACGTTGATTACAAGACCTTTATCGTGTGCCTTTTGAACGAAATCACTTCGGATGCAAAGCTTGTGGGGATGTGCGGCATAACATTTCATCTTTTCCATTGCGGCAAAGGGTGGCACAAATGCGAGGTGCGCTCTGATGTAGCCTGCGGGATAAAGAAAAGCGGTTTTGCATTGCGGGTCAATCTGCTTGATATATTCAAGGATTTCTTTGCTGAAGCTTGAGATGAGAAGAATGTCGCTTAATCCTCTTTCTTTAACAGCTTCAAGAGTTTTTCTGACGAGGGTTTCGCGCCTTGCGTCGTTTCTTTCAGGCTTGAGTTCTATGTTGAGAATCTTGAGATTCTTGCCAACGGCAAGGTCGAGAAACTCATCGAGAGTAGGCAGGGTTGTGCCTTTGAATTTTTCATCGTAATATGCGCCGAAATCGTAGCTCTTGAGCTCTGCGAGAGTCATTTTCTCAATTTCGCCCGAGCCGTTTGACGTTTCGTTGATTGTATAGTTGTGGCAGATTACGGGTACGCCGTCTTTTGAAAGATGCACGTCGGTTTCAAAGCCGTCAGTTCCCATTGCAAGTGCATTTTCGAATGCAGGAATTGTGTTTTGGGGAGCAGTTTGGTTGGCACCTCTGTGGGCGATGATGTTTACGTTATACACTTTCTGCACTCCTTATCTTACATTGACTCGGGAACTGTAATTCTGAGCATTGTGAGAACGTTGCTGAGGGTTGCCTTGACGCATGAGCAGAGGTAGAGTCTTGCTCGGGTAAGTGCTTCATCATCACTGCTGACACGGCAGGCGTTGTAGAATTTATGGAAGAGAGTTGCAAGCTCTACGCAGTAGCGTGTGATTCTTGCAGGATCATAGTTTTTTGCCGCATTGACGATTTCGCCCGTAAGAGAAGCAAGGTGGCTGATAAGCTCTCTCTCCTCCGCTGCGGTAAGAAGCAGAAGATCGTTGTCTGAGCATTCAACACCGCAGACGTTTTCGATGCCGAGCTTTCTGAAAATACTGCAGATACGTGCGTGAGCATACTGGCAGTAGTAAACGGGGTTCTGCGCGCTCTGCTCAACCGCAAGGTCAAGGTCGAAATCCATCTGTGAGCCGGGCTCGCGGATGTTGAAGAGAAAACGTACCGCATCAATCGGGATTTCCTCGAGAAGATCTTCAAGTGTTATTGATTTGCCCGTACGCTTGCTCATTCTGACAACCTCTCCGCCGCGGGTGAGACGGACAAGCTGCATAAGAAGTATATCGAGCTTTGAGGAATCTGTGCCGAGAGCTTCGAGTACGCCCTTCATTCTTGCAACGTGACCGTGATGGTCAGCGCCCCAGATGTTGATTGCTTTGTCGAATTTTCTGCTCTCAAGCTTGTTGCGGTGGTATGCAATGTCTGCCGCAAAGTACGTCGGGTTGCCGTTGGCACGGACAAGAACCTCGTCCTTTTCGCCGCCGTGTTCGGTTGCCTTATACCAGATTGCGCCGTCCTTTTCGTATGTGAGGTTTTTCTCTTTGAGCATAGCGAGTGTTTCGTCAAGCTCACCGCTTTGGTAAAGCGAACTCTCGCGGAACCATACGTCGTAATCTATTCTGTATTTATCGAGGTTTGCGTGCATCTTGTCGATGTTGAGCGGAAGGGCAAATTCAACAAGAGCTGCTCTGCGCTCTTCTTCGGAAGCGTTCATATATTTATCGCCGTGGATATCGGCAAACTGCTGTGCGCGCTCTTTGATGTCCTCGCCGTGGTAGCTGTCCTCAGGCAGCTCAACTGCATCCTCGCCCTTGAAAATCTGCTGATAGCGAACGTCGAGCGAAAGACCGAATTTGGCAATCTGGTTGCCTGCATCGTTGACGTAAAATTCGCGCGTTACCTTGTAGCCTGCCCAATCGAGAACGGCTGCAAGACAGTCACCGAGTGCACCGCCTCTTGCGTTGCCCATGTGCATGGGACCCGTCGGATTGGCGGAAACAAATTCGACGTTGACCGTTTTGCCTTCACCGAAATCGGAACGTCCGTAATCCTCACCGCAAGCGCGTACGTCGCGAAGGATTGCTGCATAGTAGCTGTCGCTGAGATAAAAGTTGATGAAGCCTGCGCCTGCAACTTCACACTTTGCAACATAGGTTCCGTCGAGGTCGATATTTGCGCATACCGCATCTGCAATCTGGCGGGGTGCGCGGCGGAAAACCCTTGCGCCTGCCATTGCGGCGTTGGTTGAAAAATCGCCGTTTGCACGGTCTGCGGGAACCTCAATGTTGAATGCGGGGATTTCCGCTTCGGGAAGTGCACCGCAAGCAATTGCTTTTTCGAATGCTGCCGTGATTGATGCAGCAAGTTTATCCTGAACGTTTTTAACTAACTTTGACATTTTTATACCTCGCTTTTATTCGAAACGGAACGTAATCTGAAGCTTGTTGTGTGAACAGAAGCCTGTGTTGAAATCAAGCACGTAGCTGAAGAAAAGCTCGCCCTCGTTTTCTCCGACGCGGCTTCTGACCTCTTTGCCGTGAACACCGAGCATAAGGTCGACGTATTCTGTTGCGTACATACAGCTGTAACGCTTGCCCGGCTCAACAATGAGCTGAGCGTTGTGTTTGCCGCCGAGACGCTTCATCGTAACGACACCGTCAATATAGGAAACGGTTGTTTCGCTGCCCTGAAAATCTTCCGTTTCAAGGTAACGCAGTACATAGCCGTTTTCTTTTTCTTCAAATTTGCCGACAGTTGAGAGTTTTGCGGTTTCAATCTGACCGTCAATCTCGTGACTGTCGTTAATTGTGATAACTACCTTGCGGCTCATCCTCGGCTCTCCTTTCGCTCGATGGCGAGTCTGAGAAGTCTGTCGAGAAGCTCGGGGTAGGATATGCCGCTGTGTTCAAAAAGCTTGGGATACATACTGATTGATGTGAAGCCCGGAATCGTGTTTATTTCGTTGAGCAGAATCTTTTCGTCGTTTACGAAGAAGTCAACTCTTGAAAGACCCGAGCAGCCCAGAGCTTTGTATGCCTTGATTGCCTGCTTTTTGACAGCTTTGAGCTGTTCGTCGCTGATGCGTGCGGGAATGAAAAGTCCGCTTGTGCCTGCGACGTATTTTGCATCGAAATCGTAGAAATCGTTGCAGGGTGAAATTTCGCCGGGTGTAGCAACAATCGGCTCATCGTTGCCGAGTACGGCGCATTCGACCTCTCTGCCGGTTACCGTTTCTTCAAGCACAACTTTATAATCGTTTGCAAAAGCAACCTCAATACCATCAGAAAGGGAATATATATCAGTTGCTTTGCTGATTCCTACCGAAGAGCCTGCGTTTGCGGGCTTTACGAATATCGGATAACCGAGTGTTGCCGCCGCCTCATCGAGCAGTTTTTGCGGATTGGCGCGGTATTCGTGTTCGGTGAAGCTGAGCCACTTTGCCTGGTCGATTCCGGCTCTGTCTGCAAGCGCGTTTGTTACGGCTTTGTCCATACAGTCAGCACTTGAGAGCATATCACAGCCGACAAACGGAATACCTGAAAGCTGCATCAAGCCCTGTACCGTGCCGTCTTCGCCGTTTTTGCCGTGGAGCACGGGGAAAACAACGTCAACCTTTGTTGTGAAAGCTTTGCCGTCAACTATTTCGACGATGCCGCCTACGGATGAATCGGGCACAAGGTACGCAGGATGAAGTTTTGTTTCATCCTCAAGCCACTTGTCTTCCGGAAGAAGGGAAACGTCTCCGCTGTAACGGAGCCATTTGCCGTCTTTTGTTATACCAAGCATAATGACATCATACTTATCACGCGGAATGTTGCTGATGACTGATGCGGCGGATACGGTTGAAACGTCGTGTTCGCTTGAATTGCCGCCGAAAAGTGCGAGTACGGTAAGTTTTTCCATCAGAATTCTCCTTGGATGTTATCATATATTGGGTAAAGTAATTATATTTATACTCATACAAATATATATAATACCATAAACAAATGCTTTGTTCAACTGTTTAGTTGCACAGATTTTTGCGCAAAAAGCTACACAAAAATATAAAGCGTTGCTGTCTTGTGACAACAACGCTTCAAAAAAGCAAAGTCGGAGAAACCGAGGCGAACCGGTCTTGCGGCGTTAATCTCAGCCGAGCTTGGAGTAGCCGTAGCTGTTAATAAGTGCATCGAGCTTTTTGCCCTGCTTGCACAGCGGACACTCGTGAGAGGGAACTGTGAAATACTCGGGCAGGTCATTGGGATTGAAGACAGAGTTTACCTTGTAACCGTCGAACTCTTCTGCAGTTGAGAAAATTGAAGCAACGCCTGAAACCTCGCCGCCGTAGTACTTGATGGCTTCAACCGCAGCTTTGGCGGTGTAGCCCGTTGCAACGGAAACAGCCAGTACAAGAACGTGCTTGCCCTGAATCATCGGAACGATATTGTCGCGGAATATCATCTGCGACGTGCCTGTCATCTCGGGGGTTACGACATAGATTGTCTGGTGGGCGTTTATATTCATAAACGCGTTCTTTGTAAGCTGGTCTGCCAGGCAGGTGCCTATAACCTCAGTGCCGTCAAGACAGAGGATTGTATCAACGATTGTTGTGCTGTAACTGTAACTGTTGCAAAGCTCTTTGGCAACAGCTTTTGCCTCTGAAAGACGCGATTTCTGAGCGACAACATCGATATAATAGTTGCTGTGAGAATGGTTTGTTGCAAAATGTCCCTTCAACACGCGAAGATAAAGGTTGTTATGCTGGGTTTTGATTTTTGCGGAATTCTGAACAGACATTTGAAGGATACCTCCCGGGGTTAATTGTTCATATCAATCGGATATGTGTGCTTATTGTACAACAAAAGCCGAATAATTACAAGAACTTTTTAGCTATTTTTGTTAACTAAATTTCGCAGAATGAAAAGTTTTGAGAAAAGTGTTGACACGGGGGAATAATTTTGATATTATCGATGAGCAAACAAAGCAGGAACACCATATCCTCACCGTCGGGGCACGGCTCTACGGCGGTCAATACTCTTCACTACGGTAGCTTTGCGGCTTATTGTGTGGTTTATTGTGTGCGTGGGTGTTTTCTGCCCACGCATTTATTAATTTTTGGGGGTGCTTGAACATTAGTGCTAAAGAACTGCAGATCAATGAAGAAATAAGGGATAAGGAGCTGCGTGTTATCAGCAGCGACGGTGAACAGCTCGGCATCATGTCAGCAAGCGAGGCTCTCCGCCTTGCAGAGGAACGCGATCTCGACCTGGTAAAGATTTCGCCTCAGGCAAAGCCGCCTGTATGCAAAATCATGGACTACGGCAAGTATCGTTTTGATATGGCCAAGCGTGAAAAAGAAGCCCGTAAGAATCAGCGTGTAGTTGATATTAAAGAAGTCCGACTTTCGGTAAACATTGATACGCACGATTTTGACACTAAGGTCGGCCACGCCAAGCGTTTCATCGC
>JAZRRT010000087.1:0-10587 GCA_045650985.1 Acutalibacteraceae bacterium
GACCGTGATGAAAACTTCATCAAGACGCTTCTCAAGCTCTTTACCTGTGATACTGAAGGGACGAAGGTCGACAAGCATAAGGTGATTGTCCGTACCGCCGGAAACAAGGTTGAAGCCCTTTGCGAGAAGTGCATCGGCAAGAGCCTTTGCATTCTTTACAATCTGCTGCTGGTAAGCCTTGAACTCGGGCTTGAGAGCCTCGCCGAAGCAAACCGCCTTACCTGCGATGATGTGCATAAGAGGACCGCCCTGACTGCCGGGGAAGATAGCCTTATCTATATCCTTTGCGTACTCTTCCTTACAAAGAATCATACCGCCTCTGGGACCGCGGAGAGTTTTGTGAGTTGTGGTAGTGACAAAGTCTGCAAACGGTACGGGAGAATCGTGACAATCAGCAGCAATAAGACCTGCGATGTGAGCCATATCTACCATAAAGAGAGCTCCTGCAAGCTTTGCGATTTTGCTGATACGTCTGAAATCGATAACTCTGGGATATGCGGAAGCACCTGCAACGATAAGCTTGGGCTTTACCTCAACAGCGAGTCTTTCAAGCTCGTCATAATCGATAAAGCCTTCCTCTGTAACGCCATAGGGTACGAAATTGTAAAGCTTGCCGCTGAGGTTTGCGGGTGAGCCGTGTGTAAGGTGACCGCCACAATCAAGACTCATACCGAGCACGGTATCGCCGGGCTTGAGAAAAGCATTGTAAACGGCAAAATTTGCCTGTGAGCCGGAGTGAGGCTGAACGTTTACGTGCTCTGCACCAAAGAGCTGCTTTGCACGCTCAATAGCAATATTTTCAACAATATCAACACATTCGCAACCGCCGTAGTAACGCTTAGCGGGATAGCCCTCTGCATACTTATTTGTGAGAACGCTGCCCATAGCCGCAAGAACAGCGGGAGAAACAATGTTTTCGGAAGCGATAAGTTCGATGTTACGCTTCTGACGAGCAAGCTCAAGGGACATCGCATCCGCTACTTCAGCATCTGTCTCACGGATGAGAGAAATTGAATCAAGTACTTTTTCAAACATATTGTAATACCTCCGATAAATTAAACGTCAAGGTTTTGTACGTATTTTGCGTTCTTCTCGATAAATTCACGTCTGGGCTCAACCTTATCGCCCATAAGAATCGAGAAGGTTTCGTCCGCCTGAATAGCATCTTCGAGCGTAACTCTGAGCATTGTGCGGTTTGCAGGGTCCATAGTGGTTTCACGAAGCTGGATGGGATCCATCTCACCAAGACCTTTGTAACGCTGAATATCACAGCTGCCGCCCATTGCCTCAATTTTTTCATCGCGCTCTTCATCGGAGAACGCATACTCAACCTTCTTGCCCTTGCTTATTTTGTAAAGCGGAGGCTGTGCAATATAAACGTAGCCGTTATCGATAAGCGGACGCATATAGCGGAAGAAGAAAGTGAGAAGAAGCGTACGGATATGAGCACCGTCGACGTCGGCATCGGCCATAATGACAATCTTGTGATAACGAAGCTTTGTAATATCAAAGTCTTCGTCAATACCCGTACCGAGAGCAATAACAACGGGTGTCAGCTTTTCGTTACCGATAACTTTGTCAAGTCGAGCTTTTTCAACGTTGAGCATCTTACCCCAAAGAGGAAGAATTGCCTGGAAATTCTTATCTCTGCCTTCCTTTGCAGAGCCGCCTGCAGAATCACCCTCGACGATGTAAAGTTCGGTGTTTTCGGGGTTTTTATCCGTACAGTCTGCAAGCTTGCCGGGAAGCGAACTTGAATTGGAAAGCGCTGTCTTTCTTGCAGATTCCTTTGCTTTACGAACAGCCTCACGTACACGCGAAGCTTCGCAAGCCTTGGTGAGGAGAGCTTTTGCAACCTGCGGATTCTCCTCAAAATATGTCATAAGCTTATCGTTTACCGTTTTGGAAACGAGCTTTGTCATTTCGGTGTTGCCGAGTTTACCCTTTGTCTGTCCTTCAAACTGAGCCTCGGTCAGCTTGACGCTGATGATTGCAACAAGACCCTCACGCACGTCTTCACCGGAAAGATTTTTATCACTTTCCTTGAGGATGCCGTACTTCTTGCCGTAGTCGTTGAAAACCTTGGTAAGAGCAGTCTTGAAGCCTGTTTCGTGCGTACCGCCGTCGATTGTGCGGACGTTGTTGGCAAAGCTGATAAGTGTTTCGTTATAGCCGTCATTATACATAAGGGCAATTTCAGCGCTTGAATCATCACGCACACTTGAAAAATGAATCGGTGCGGGCTGAATTGGCGTAAAGCCCCTGCTCTCGTTAACGTGGTTTACAAACTCGCTCAGACCGCCCTCGTAGCAGAATACACGCTCTTCTACGTTGTCGGGGTCACGTCTGTCGGTAAATGTGATTTTGAGACCTGCGTTGAGGAAAGCAGACTCACGGAGTCTGCGCTCGAGAATCTCAAAATCGTAGACTGTGGTTTCGGTAAATATTTCAGGGTCAGCCTTAAAGCGGATGTATGTGCCCGTGCTTTCGCTTGTTCCGACAACGTCGAGATCGCTTCTTATTTCGCCGCGTTCAAAATTCTGGCGGTATACGTTGCCGTTACGGGATACTTCAACAACAAACCACTCTGAAAGAGCATTAACAACCGAAGAACCTACGCCGTGCAGACCGCCGGATACCTTGTAACCGCTGCCGCCGAATTTACCGCCTGCGTGGAGAACGGTAAGAACAACGGTAACGGAAGGCATACCCATCTTTTCGTTCATATCAACGGGAATACCGCGTCCGTTATCGCGTACGCTTATAACGTTGTCCGGCTCAATTTCAACCTCAATGTGCGTACAGAAACCTGCAAGCGCCTCGTCAATCGAGTTGTCAACGATTTCGTACACAAGGTGGTGAAGACCGTTGGGACCGGTTGAACCGATATACATACCCGGTCTCATACGTACAGCCTCAAGTCCTTCAAGAACCTGAATCTGATTTGCGCCGTATTCCTCATTTACGGCTGTGTCCATTTGTTCAACAGGGCCTATTCCCTCTTCGTTGATTTCGTCCGTGAAAGTTTCTGCGTTCTGAATTTTTTCCTGATTATCCAAAACTAACTTCCTCCTGTTCTGTTTGTTGTCCGTCGTTTGCCTCAGCGGTTGTTCAGACTGTTTCTGCTTCGCTTGAGAAGAGTTGACGGCGATATGGGAGATATATATACCGTTGTGCTGCCATCCTTATTGCGGCAGACAACGAAGGATTTCGGCAGGTCAAAGCTGACGTTGACTACCCTGCCGCTTTTTGTGGCGGCGGCAAGATAATCTCTCGTTGCCTTCGAGACAGTTGTTGCCTCGAGATCGAAAATGCCGAGAATTTCTTCATACGTGATTACAGTGTCTTGTCCGAGGTGCAGGTACATTTGCTCAGCTCCTCTTTTCTTTTCTTTTTCTGCTCAGCCTTACGCACACGCAACGCCGCAAAAAACTCAGTCAGAAGCGCAGCACATTCATCCTGCATAAAGCCGCCCTCTATTTTGGGTTTGCTGTTATACGGAAGGTCGCAAAGATTTACAACGCTTCCCATAGAGCCTGACTTGTAATCGTAAGCGCCGAAAACAACGCGTCTGACTCTTGAATTAATAATCGCGCCGGTGCACATAGGACAAGGCTCAAGCGTAACAAACATCTCGCACTCGGCAAGACGCCAACCGCCCAGTGTGTTGCACGCCATATTGATTGCCTCGATTTCGGCGTGAGCAAGTGCGTTTTTGCCTGTTTCGCGGCGGTTAAAGCCTTCGCCGACAATTACACCGTTGTGCGTTACAACCGCACCTACGGGAACCTCATCGAGAAGTGCCGCCTGCTTTGCAAGCTCAATCGCCCGAAGCATGGAGTCGCTGTCTGTCATAATATCCCCTTCCGTTCATCGAATAAGGTTGCTGATAATCGCAACGTAATAATAAAGTCGTACTAAAATCATCGGCACGCTGGCGTAGAAGCCGAGTATTTTTAAACCTGTGTTGAGGTTGCTTGTACCGCGACTCATCCTGAGACCGTATTTCTTTGCATAGATTATAAAAGCGATAATGCCGACAAGAATAACAACGGCGCAAGCAATCAGATACGAGATATTGGCAACTCCCGAAGCAACACTTTCAAGCTCAGAAAAGAACACCGAAAAGCCGTTGTTGAGCGCGTGGATAATTATGCCTGCCCACAAGCTGCGTGTATATACTACCGCACAACCGATTACGATGCCCGCAAGGAACGCAAAGACAATGTTTGTGGGGCGACCGTGTGCAAGTCCGAAAATAACGGAGCTTGAAATAACCGCAAAAAAGTCACCGTAGCGGCGAAGCGGCTGCATAAGCACACCGCGGAAAATAAACTCCTCAATAAGCGGCGCAACGGCTGCAGAGACGATGAAATTCATAACTACGTCAAGCGCATTCTGCGAAGTCTGCGTCTCCGGCACGTCACCTTCCGCACCGATAAGTGAAAAAATAATTCCCGATAAATTTGCGATGTAGTTGGACGCAAGGCACAGACCGAAGCCCGCAACAATAACCAGCAGCAACTTGCCGAAAGGAACGGGAGAATGAAACGGAAGAGCCTTGATGTATGAAGGTCTGCCCTTACGCAGGCTGTATATAAAAAACGGCATAGCCATTGCAAACACAGTAAGCGGAAGCGCAGAAACGGCATACTGGAAAGAAAGGTTTGTGCTCAGCTCATCGGTGAAGCCGAATAAAGCCAAAATAAAAACAAGAATTTCCTGCAGAGTATAGCTGCCGAGAAAGCACATTCCGGCAAAAATGCTGTGCGAGCTTAGCGCCCGATACTCTTCACGCATACCGTGACGAGAAGAAGGAGCTATATAGTAATACTGTTGTGTCATATCACACCTCGCTCTAAATAATAACGCACAAAATAAAATAATTACTATCTATAATATAACACGTGGACATTATAACATAACGAGCATTAAAAAGCAACACAAAACACATAAAAAAACATATCATTTCAGTTGAAATAACGTGACAGATATGATAAACTTATATCAATTTTTCTGCTGTGAGGTGCAACTTATGAAATTTGTATCCTGGAACGTAAACGGACTCCGAGCTTGTATGACAAAAGGCTTTGACGACATATTCAAAAATCTTAACGCCGACATCTTCTGTGTGCAGGAGACCAAGCTTCAGCTCGGTCAGATTGACTACCGACCCGAAGGATACCATCAATACTGGAACTATGCCGAAAAGAAAGGCTACTCGGGCACCGCAGTATTCACCAAGCGTGAGCCGATAAGCGTTTTTTACGGCATAGATATCGAAAAACACGACCACGAAGGCAGAGTTATAACACTTGAATTTGACGAATTCTATTTTGTCTGCGTATACACTCCCAACTCTCAAGACGAGCTGAGAAGGCTCGATTACAGAATGGAGTGGGAAGATGATTTTCGAGACTATCTTGTTTCACTTGCAAAGGACAAGTACGTTGTAGTATGCGGCGATATGAACGTCGCACACAAAGAAATCGACCTGAAGAACCCAAAAACCAACCGCCGCAATCCCGGATTCACGGATGAGGAAAGAACAAAGTTTGAGTTGCTTCTCAACGCAGGCTTCACGGACACGTTCCGCCACTTCTACCCTGACCTCGAAAACGCATATTCCTGGTGGAGTTACCGCTTCAAGGCAAGAGAAAAGAACATTGGCTGGCGCATTGACTATTTTCTCGTCAGCAGCAGTGCCGACGCTCTGCTCAAAGGTGCAAAAATCCACAGCGATATTTTCGGCTCTGACCATTGTCCCGTAGAGGTTGAAATTGATTTTAAGGAGAACTGAGCAATGTCCATCGAAAGAGTACGCCCCTTCCTTGCAGAAAGAGGAATGGAAGCAAGAATAAAGGAATTTGACGTATCGAGCGCAACGGTTGAACTTGCCGCACAAGCACTCGGCTGTGAAGGCAAAAGAATCGCAAAAACGCTCTCATTTATGCTCAGCTCAGGTGCAATGCTTATTGTTGCCGCAGGCGATGCGAAGGTTGATAACGCAAAATACAAAGCCCGTTTCGGTGCAAAAGCTAAAATGCTCACGCCCGATGAAGCGATTGAGCTTGTCGGCCACGCAGTAGGCGGTGTCTGCCCGTTTGCAGTAAACGAAGGCGTAAAAATCTATCTCGATGTTTCGCTCAGGCGTTTCGACATTGTTTACCCTGCCGCAGGCAGCTCAAACAGCGCGGTTGAGCTGAATATTTCTGAGCTTGAAATGCTCTGCCCCGACGCGGAGTGGGTTGACGTATGCAAAGCCTGGCGAGAAGAATAAGCCGTCCGCCAAGCCTTCTGCATCGTATCAAAATCTGAATTCGCTGTTTTGACGCACAAATCCACCATAACGACGTGCTGAAATATTAAAAATTCGGCACTAAAAAAGGACTTTCGGTTTTTCCGAAAGTCCTTTTACTGTTTTTGCGTTTATATAGGCAAAATATCAAAAATTTGCCTTGTATTTGCTTATGAGCTCACTTGCAACATCAATCGTGTTTTCTTTGCCGACCGCCTCGTTATCCGGCGAATATGTCGCTATCCACTCTTTCTCGACTCTTGAAAGTCTTCCGCCGAACTCACTTCCGAGATAGAGATCACGGTCGTAAACCTGACGTCTTGTTTTTTCAGGAAGTCGTCTGAGTTTCTTGAAGGAAGCCGCAAGAATCTCAAAAAGAGCTCTCCAACGCAGTGCATAAAGAGTTGTAAGCATACCGCCCCACTCTTTCCAGCAGCAGTCGTACATAACGGTATCTTTTACCGGACCAAAAATGCTGACCTGCGAAAGAACGTTAATCTCATAGTTCTGCTTTTCCGCATCCGTTCCGCCTGCTTCACGGGCAAGCGACATATAATGCGGCAGAGAAAACTCTTTTTTCGTGAGCATAAGCCTGTCCATATCCTCGATTATGCCGAGGAAAAGGTTTGTGTTCTCCTCAAAAGCCTGAACATCCTTTTCTTTGTAACCGTCAAGCGCTTTTTTACACACAGTGTTTGCAAGGTCACTGAGTGCCTGACGAAGCACATCGCAGACATCAAGCTCATATTCGTAAGTGCTGCCTTTTGCCTCAAGAAGCTTCTGCGCGGCAGCAAACACATCAGAAATGCTGTATTCTATATCGTTACCCCTGTCACCTATTGAGGTGTGACGCAAAAGAGTTGTGGGGCGGGTACAGATTGCACTGCCGTGCTCTCTGGACGGCTGACCGCTCATCCAACAGCTTGACTTCAGAAGCTTCATAGACTCGAAAGCTGCATCACTTTTTGTACGGTAACGGTTTGAAACGTATTTTTTCATCCACTCGTCAACATCGCAATCGTCGCTCATACAGGCAAGCGTATACTGTCTGAAAGCTTCATTTGAATAAGCGCCGTCAGAAAACGAGCCGATGCCGCAGATTGCGGGATTTTTTTTGCAAAGCTCATCATATCTGCTGCCCGCAACGGCAGAGATATCACCGTGAACAGCAGTAACGTCACAGTTGTTAAAGCGGGTTCCTACAATCATATTGAAGCCTTCGAGCGATTCATCAAGACATTTATTGCTGTCATCAACAATAATAACTCTTTCCTTCGGAATGCCCGTAAACATCGCAGGAGCCGAACCCGAAGAGTGAACAAGCCAGACACTTTCTTCACTTTGGGCTGAAACAAGCTGATAAACAGCCGTGCCGAGACCTGCCACAAAGCCCGCATCATTTTTAGCGGGAGCATGTGCTCCAAACGGATCCGCAAGGAAATATTTTGCCTCACCCAACAAAAGTGCCTGATTCTTATAGAATATGCTTCCGATTTTGTGGAACGTTCTGTCACGCACGGAAATCTGATACTGTGACGGGAAAAGGCACCATTCTTCTGCTTTTTTGAGTCTTGCGCGCACCTTACCCTGTATAAAGTTGCGGAATATATAGCCTGTAAAGCCCTGCATAACAGGTGTCATGCCGAGTTCGCGCTCACGGTCAGCAATTTTTCTGCCGAGTTCAAGTCGTCTGTCAATGCTTTCTTTCGTTGCCTGAGGAAGATAGCCGTCAAAGCAATCCGAAAGCTGCCAACCCCAGAAAGACGGACCTGACACACCTGCAAGCGCAAGATTTTCGTGTATACCGAGATCAAGCATCGTTTTCATCCATACAGCCTCGGTACCAACCACGGCAAGCGGCATATTGATGCCGTTCATAGCCATAAAATCTATTTCTTTTTCCCAACGCTCCCAATCCCACCAACAGGCAGCACAGGAAAACGAGGTGTATTCGAAGCAAGTGCGATACTTACCCTTGATCTCACCATCTTTTTTCTCAGAAGGAAGAGCAAACTCGCCGTAAGCAAGTGAATGTTCTGCAGTAAAATATGCACCGCAGCAATCACGCATAAAACGGAAATATGCAACAGCAAGACTGAGTGCAGAATTACCTTTAAGCAACACTTTGCCGTCAGACTTTTCGTAGCTGAAAACATCATTGCCGCCTTCAGTTTCTATAATCTCAAATATAAAATTGTCAGCAAACTCAGGCGAGCAACGACCTATAAGAGATTCGAGCATAAGTCAATCAACCTCTGTTGTTCTGAATTTTCGCAGCAGTAACCGTATTCTGCATAAGCATTGCAACTGTCATAAGACCAACGCCGCCGGGTACGGGAGTAATATGAGAAGCCTTGTCTTTGACAGCTTCAAAATCAACGTCGCCGCAACGCTTTCCGTCTTCATCCCTGTTCATACCAACGTCAATGACGACTGCACCATCTTTGACCATATCGGCTGTGACAAACTTCGCCTTACCTACGGCTGCAACAAGAATATCCGCACCGCGCGTAATCTCAGCGAGATTTTGTGTTCTTGAGTGGCAGACGGTAACCGTGCCGCTTTCTGCGAGAAGAAGCATTGCCATAGGCTTACCGACAATGTTACTTCTGCCTATTACAACGCAGTTTTTGCCGCTTACGTCAATACCCTCATATTTGAGCATTTCCATAATACCTGCCGGTGTGCAGGGCTTGAGAACACAGTCACCAATCATAATGTGGCCTGCGTTAACAGGATGAAAAGCATCAACATCCTTCTCAGGCAGAATCGCATTAAGAATAACATTTTCGTCAATGTGCTTCGGAATGGGAAGCTGACAAAGAATGCCGTTGACACTATTATCGGCATTGAGTTTGCCGACAAGCTCAAGCAGTTCCTCCTGCGTTGTTTCGGCAGGCATCGCAAACTCAAGCGATTTGATACCCACCTCTTCGCAAGTTCTCTTCTTATTGTTAACATAAGTTCTCGATGCAAAATCGTCGCCGACAATGATAACTGCAAGACAAGGCTCAACACCCTGTGCCTTAAGCTCATCAACCTCGACTTTTACCTGCTGTTTTATATGTGCGGATATAACCTTACCGTCAATCAATTTCATCTGTATGCCTCCGAAAAAACAAAAAAAGCGGCGCAATAATAAGAAATAATTCTCTCATAATTACACCGCTGATTTGAATATTGAAAATTAAGCTAAGAGAATATTTGGATATATCTCCGTTTTTTTACGGCTTATCAGTTACCGAAAAGGTTCTCGATGAAGTCGTAATAGTTGCTGTTGCCGCTTGCAGATTCGCCTGCAGGAGTTGCTACGGGAGCGGGAGGAGCTGCAGGAGTTTCGACAGCGGGAATACCGGCATCGACTGCGGAAGTTGCAGGAGCTACGGGAGCTACGCTTGAAGTGAAGAGCTCATCAACCTTCGGAGGCTCTTCAATGCTGTTTGCAAAGCCGAAGCCTGTTGCAATAACAGTGATGTAAAGCTCATCATTGAGAGAATCGTCGAAGGAAAGACCCCAGATGATGTTTGCATCGGGATGTGCAGCATCCTTGATCTTCTCGCTGGCAATCTCGATATCCTCGAGGCCGATGTCGGGAGAGGATGTAACGCTGATGATAACACCCTTTGCACCCTTGATGGATGTCTCGAGAAGCGGACTGGAGATAGCTGCTTCTGCTGCAACCTCGGGCTTGTCCTTGCCCTTTGCGTAGCCGATACCCATGTGTGCGTGGCCTGCATCCTTCATGACAGAAAGAACGTCTGCGAAGTCGAGGTTGATAACACCGGGAATCTTGATAAGCTCGGAAATATTCTTAACGCCCTGAAGAAGAACGTCGTCTGCCTTTGCGAAAGCATTGCTCATTGTGATTTTTGTTTCGCTTGCGAAACGAAGGCGCACGTTGGGGATGATAACAAGGCTGTCGACATGCCCTGTGAGTGTATCGATACCGTTTTCAGCCTGTGTCATTCTGCGCTTACCTTCAAAGTTGAAGGGCTTTGTAACAACGCCAACTGTAAGGATACCCATATCCTTAGCAATCTGAGCAATAACGGGAGCAGCACCTGTGCCTGTACCGCCGCCCATACCGGCAGTGATAAAGACCATATCTGTGCCCTTGAGTGTATCGGAAATTACGTCACGGCTTTCTTCTGCAGCCTTCTGGCCAACCTCAGGCTTACCGCCTGCGCCCATACCGCGAGTAACCTTCTCACCAATCTGAATCTTGTGAGTTGCCTGAGAGCTGAGGAGCATCTGCTTATCTGTGTTGACAGCAATAAACTCAACACCTC
>JAZRRT010000088.1:0-12709 GCA_045650985.1 Acutalibacteraceae bacterium
GCCGCAACGATAAATATTGATTTCTTTTTCATGTGTTTACTCCTCCGTGGTTTGCGTGATTTGTTGCTTGTTTGCAACCGAATTTCGACACTGTATATACGAAACGATTATATCACAGTGGCGATACTAATGCAAGATAAAATATTATAATGCATTTTAGTAATATTTAGTATATAACGCAATTGTTGCAGATTTTTACGGGAACGGTGTATTTTCTGTAAAAAAACGGAAAAACTGTTTACAATCAGAGCAAAGTGCGATATAATGACGTCAAATAAAAGGGAGTAACTCGCACCCTGAACAGGTGTTATATCGGTTGACATTCACAGCCTTACGGCTCGCCGATGTATTAAAGAGTGAGACTTTTATCGCCCCGGTTTTCAAAAGCTCAGGTGCGGTAAAGGTCTTTTTTTGTTATGTTCAGCCGTTGCAATCCCTGAATAATCAAAGGAGTTGAAAAAATGCAGTTCTACCTCAAAGAAACCGATGCTGTTTTTGAGGCGGTTCAAAGCTCTCCCGAAGGTCTCTCCTCGCAGGAGGCGGCAAGTCGTCTTGAAAAAAACGGCAAAAACAAGCTGGCGGAAGCCAAGAAGGATTCCATGCTGAAAAGATTTATCAACCAGCTTAAGGATCCGATGATTATCATCCTTCTTGTTGCTGCGGTTATTGCGGCTGCAACAGAGATGTTTGAAGCGAAGGGCTTCGTTCCTCCGACAGACTCAATCATCATACTTGTTGTTGTCCTTATCAACGCTGTGCTCGGTGTTATCCAGGAGAGTAAGGCAGAAAAGGCTGTTGAAGCACTTCAGAAAATGTCAGCTGCAACAACAAAGACTCTTCGTGACGGCAAAATTGAAATTGTCAAGAGTGAAGATCTTGTTGTCGGTGACGTCGTTCTGCTTGATGCAGGTGATGCGATTCCTGCCGACTGTCGTATCTTCGAATGTGCAAGTATGAAGATTGAAGAGGCTGCTCTTACCGGTGAGTCTGTTCCCGTAAACAAGCTTGTCAACGCTCTTATGGGCAAGAAAGAGGATGAAGAAATTCCTCTGGGCGACCGCAAGAATATGGCTTATATGGGTTCAACTCTCGTATACGGCCGCGGTAAAGCCGTGGTTACGGCAACGGGTATGGATACCGAGATGGGTAAGATTGCAAACGCAATCTCACTTGCAAAAGAAGGCAAGACTCCGCTTGAAATCAAGCTTGAGCAGCTTTCAAAAGTACTCACAAAGCTCGTTATCGGTGTTTGCGTATTCATTTTCGCATACGATATTGTTACACAGTTCGTTATTCCCTATTTCTTCAACGGCAATGCAGGCAGCTTGCCCGAAATAGCTCTCGAATCATTCATCACGGCAATTGCTCTTGCTGTTGCCGCTATTCCCGAGGGTCTTGTAGCGGTTATGACAATTGTTCTTTCGATGGGCGTTACAAATATGTCCAAGAAGAATGCTATTATCCGTAAGATGACCGCGGTTGAAACGCTCGGTTGTACGCAGATTATCTGTTCGGACAAGACAGGTACTCTCACACAGAACGTTATGACCGTTGTTGACCATTATGCAGAGGACGAGCAGAAGCTTGCAACTGCAATGGCGCTGTGCACGAATGCTGAAATTGATGAAGACGGTAAAGGTACCGGTGAGCCTGACGAGGTTGCTCTCATCAACTATGCAGGCACGCTCGGACTCAACAAAACTGAGCTTGTCAAGTCTTCTCCCAGAGTCGGTGAAGTCCCGTTTGATTCCGGCAGAAAGATGATGTCTACCGTTCACAAGGCAGGTCAGCAGTTTGTTCAGTTTACAAAGGGTGCTCCCGATGAGATTCTCAAGAAGTGTACGCACGCTTGGGTAAACGGTCAGGTTGTCGAACTCAACAGCGAAATCATAACTAAGGTTGCTGAAGAAAACACACGTATGGGCAATAAGGCTCTTCGTGTTTTTGCCGCAGCTTACAAGATGTACGATGCCGCTCCCGAGGTTTATGAATCTTCAGCGCTCGAACACGATATGATTTTCATCGGTCTTACCGGTATGATTGACCCCGTTCGTCCCGAAGTTAAGGATGCTATTGTTGAATGCAGAAACGCAGGTATTACACCGATTATGATTACCGGTGACCACATCAACACGGCTAAGGCAATTGCTCGTGAGTTGGGTATTCTTGCTGATGATTCACAGGCAATGATGGGCGTTGACATTGATAAGTACTCCGACGAGGAGTTTGAAAAGGTTGTAGAAAACGTGCGTGTTTATGCTCGTGTTCAGCCTGAGCATAAGACGAGAATCGTCAACGCATGGCGCAACAAGGGCTTTGTTACGGCTATGACGGGTGACGGTGTCAACGATGCTCCGTCGATCAAAAATGCTGACATCGGTGTCGGTATGGGTATCACAGGTACTGACGTTACAAAGAACGTTGCGGATATGGTTCTTGCGGACGATAACTTTGCAACAATCGTTTCTGCGGTAGGCGAGGGCAGAAGAATTTACGATAATATCCGTAAGGCAATTCAGTTCCTTCTCGGCTCAAACCTTTCTGAGGTTATCTCGATTTTCTTCTCTTCAATTATGAATTTCACAATCCTCAAGGCACCGCATCTTCTCTTCATTAACCTCATCACAGACTCGCTTCCCGCTCTCGCTCTCGGTACTGAGCGTGCAGAATCCGATATTATGAGAAGAAAGCCCCGCAGTAAAAATGACGGTATCTTCTCCGGCGGTCTCGGTGTTGACTGCTTCTATCAGGGTCTTATCGTTTCCGTTCTTACGATTCTCGCTTTCTATATCGGCGAATTTATCGAATGTATGCACGGTACGGGAATGGAAATTGCTTCCTTTGATGCACTTATCGAATGTATGAAAGCTGCCGTTTCCAACTTCAAGTTCTATGACATCCAAAACAGCGAAGACGGTATGACAATGGCATTCTTCACAATGGCTATGTGTGAAATTTTCCATTCATTCAATATGCGTTCACAGCGCGGCTCCGCAGTTAAGATGGTATTCAAGGGCAGCCACAACTGGCTCCTTTACGGCGCAATGCTTCTTTCATTCGTTCTTACAACAGCTGTTGTCGAGGTTCCTTTCCTTGCAGAAATTTTCGAGTTCAGACAGCTTGACATTTACGAATATGCGATTTCCCTCGCTCTTTCGTTTATGATTATCCCGATTGTCGAAATAATCAAGGCAATCCAGAGAAAAACTTCAAAATCAAAGTAAAACCGATAAAAAGCCTTTGCAGCTCACGGCTGCAAAGGCTTTTTGAAATATGTGTTGATTTTGCCGGTTTATTGTTGTAATATTGAATTATACAACATTTCGGGGGTGTAATCTATGTGTTCCGGTCTGAAAAAAATCATATCATTGATTCTCACAGTGATTATCGCGATGACAGCGTCTGTTTCTGTGTTCGCGGCACAGGATTTTTCTGCCGACTATACGTCAGCGGAGTTTTTTGATGAAGAATACGGCAGCTATGCCGAAGATGAAATTGTGGCAAGAGCAAGTTTGTTTGCGGCAATGTATGTCTTTCCTGTTTCGGGACACACGTGGATTTACGTTGAAAACCTCAGTGATGATCCGATTAACGTAGGACTTTACGAGGTCCCGGTGGGAGAAGGAGTTTCGGTCGGCGCTTTCTCGTTTTCGGTTAACGATGGTTGGGGCATTTACTACAACCTTGAAGCGTACCGCGAAAACAGAGATGATAACGTCGGTAATTGCCGCTCGCTGACTGTTGAACTGACACAAAGCGAGCTTGAAAAGCTCAGCGAGAGTATCAGAAATTACCCTAATATGTGGGACATATTTATATTCAACTGCACATTTTTTGCTTTCGCAATCTGGAATCATAATACAGATTACTTTTTTATCCCGATGATGATTCCTGCGCTTGCCATGCTTGAAGTTATGATTATGGGTGCAGAGAAGGGCGTTACAACAATGTATTATCCCACGAGTGATCAGGTGTTCAAACAAAGAGGTACGGGTGATTCGGCTTATCTTGAGCCTGTTGGCGAAAAAACGTTAAGCAGGTAAAAAGAAAAACAACAATTTTTGTAAGAGGTGCCGAGAATTTTCGCTGCACCTCTTATTTTTTGTTGCGTTGTGCTCAAAAAATCAGCTGAGTGTTACGGATTTTGTTCACTTCAGGTTAAAAAAATAAAAGTTATGAACACTTGGCCGTGAAAAAAGTTTCTGCTTTATATTGACTTTTTTGTACTGTTGTTGTATTATAACGTTGCTGATTCGATACAAATGTGAACACAAAACCTTTGTTTTACGCTGTTAAATCAGAAAAAACGCTAAAAAAGTTCACGTTTGTTCGAAAATGAATTTTAAAATGAACGGAGAAGAACGATGAAAAAAATCATTTCTTTACTCATTTGTGCCGCTTTGTGCTTGTTGTGCTTTGCCGGTTGTTCGGGCGCTGAGGAAAACAACAAGATTGTTATTTACACCTGCGCATCAGATTATCGTATTGAAGATATGACAGAAGAGCTTCAGAAGGCATTCCCCGATTATGAATTTGTTATTGAGTATCAGTCCACCAGCAAGCTGTCTGCAAAATTGTTGGCAGAAGGCACAGCTACGGATTGCGACATCGTGCATGACCTCTCATATCTCAATATGGAGCCTCTTGCACGCGAAGGAATCCTTGCAGATCTGAGTGGTTACGATACTTCAATTTATACCGATGACGTAGTTGCAAGCAATTACTACCTGCCTGAGCTGAGAACAGGCGGTGCAATCATCGTTAACACAGAGGTTCTCGCAAAGCACGGACTCCAGAAGCCCACCTGTTACGAGGATCTTCTCAAGCCCGAATACAAAGGTCTCATCTCTATGCCCGATCCCAAATCATCAGGCACAGGATATATGTTCCTTAAGGCTTTGGTAAACGCATGGGGCGAGGAAAAAGCATTTGATTATTTCGAGAAGCTGTCTGACAATATCCTTCAGTTCACTTCTTCCGGCAGCGGTCCCGTTAACGCTCTTGTTCAGCAGGAGGTAGCAATCGGCCTCGGCATGATTGCAAACGCTGCTGTTCAGATTACAGAGGGTATGCCCCTTGAGGTTATTATTTTCGAGGAGGGTGCACCTCACTCTGTATACGGCCAGTCAATTATCAGCGGCAAAGAGGAAAGAGAATGTGTCAAAGAGGTTTTTGATTATATAATCAACACCTACAACTACCGTTCCTGTGAGCTTTATGCCCCCGAGAAGATTTACAAGGATAAAGATTTCAAATCAGAAAACTTCCCTGCCGAAATCAATTACTGCGATATGCAGGGTGATACGGTAGAAGAGAAAGAAAGATTATTACAGCTGTGGAATAACTGACACAGTACTATCACATACAGACAGCGGTGCGCACGCGCCGTTGTCTGTTTGTTGGTTTATATATCGTGACCGAATGGAGAAGCAGATATGACACAAACAGGCACTATTTTAAAAATAAGAAATTTAACTCATAAGTTTGATGAGAAAACGGCGCTGAATGACATCAATTTTGATGTTTACAGCGGTGAGTTTTTGGCAATTCTCGGTCCTTCAGGCTGCGGAAAAACCACACTTCTTCGTATTCTTATAGGCCTTTTACAGCCTGATCAGGGTACGATTACCCTTGATGACAGAGATATTACGTATGCCGCTTCCTCAGAAAGAGAGATGGGTATTGTTTTTCAGAACTATGCACTGTTTGAGAATATGACTGTTCTGCAAAACGTGCAGTATGCTCTGAAGTTCAACAAAGACAAGAAAAAAGATGCAAAAAAAATTGCGTTGGAAATGCTCGAGCGAATGGGTCTTACCGAGCATAAGGACAAAAAGCCTAACAAACTTTCCGGTGGTCAGCAGCAGAGAGTTGCAATTGCCCGCACTCTTGTTCTGCAGCCCCGTATGATTTTGTTTGATGAGCCTATGTCGGCTCTCGACGTTGAAACCCGTCTGGCATTGCGTAAAGAAATCAAGCAAATCCAGAAAGAGTACGGTACCACGATGATTTATATTACCCATGACCAGGAAGAGGCTTTTGCGATGGCTGACAGAATTATGGTTATGGAAGAATCCAAATTAATTCAGATTGATACTCCGATGCAAATTATTGCAAATCCGAAAGATGCATACGTTCAGCGCTTTGTTCTGGACAATCTCCGAACCAAAATAGAATCGCTGGCAAAATATATGGACGTGTGAGGACGCTATGAAGAAAAAAATTAAACGCAACCAAAGCGGTCTCACAAAGATGATACTGTGTTTGGTTCTCATCTTGTTTGTGTTTTTGCCGTTTTTCATAATGGTTTCAAACATTACCGCCGATGATATTCAGCGAATATTCTCTTCGGCATCCTTCTTCCCTGCACTCAGAACGTCTTTGCAGGTGGCGCTGATAACAACGTGCCTTTCCGTTTCAATCGGTCTGGCGCTTGCATTTTGTATCCGTCGAACCAATATCCGTTTCAAGAGTGCTTTCTCAATGCTTCTGATAATGCCTATGCTGATTCCGTCTATTTCACACGGTATGGGATTGATTGTGCTTTTCGGAACAAACGGTGTAATCAGAAATCTGTTTGATTTTTCAGGCTCGATATACGGTTTTTCGGGTATGATTATCGGATCGCTGCTGTATTCCTATCCGGTAGCTTTTTTGATGCTGAATGATGCGCTCAAGTATGAGGATTATTCCCCGTATGAAGCGGCACACGTTTTGGGAATACCCAAGCGCAACCGTATTTTTTCAATTACTCTGCCGTATCTCTGGCGTCCTCTGGTGTCTGCCTTCTTTACGGTGTTCACAATGGTTGTTACCGATTACGGTATACCTTTGATGATAGGCGGCAAAAACACCACCCTTGCAGTTATGATGTATCAGGAAGTTCTGGGACAGATGGACTTCGGTAAGGGTGCGGTTATCGGTGTTTTACTGCTGATTCCCGCAATCGTCAGCTTCCTGTTCAATTTTATTTTCAAGAACAGCTCAAAAATGGGCTATGTGACAAAAGAGCATATAATCAAAAAGAATCTGTTCAGAGATATTGGCGCTTATACGGTGTGCGGCTGTGCGCTGATATGCGTGTTATCTTTGTTCGGTGCATTTTCGGTTGTCGCGTTTACGGTGAAATATCCCACCAATAAGACTTTCACTTTAGATAATTTGGCTACACTGTTCAAGCTTCGCGGTGACCAATATTTAATCAATTCGGTTGTAATAGCTCTTTGCACCGCGCTGATTGGTGTTGTCGTAGCTTTTGTTGCAGCTTATCTTACCTCCAGACTGCCGTCCAAATCGTCACGTCTTCTGCACCTGCTTTCAATAACTACGCTGACGATTCCCGGTATCGTACTCGGCTTGTCTTATTCAATGACCTTCAGCAGTACGTTTATTTACGGCACAATGGCTATTCTCATTCTTGCAAACTTAATGCACTTTTTTGCTTCACCCTATCAGTTGGCGTATAACTCGTTAAGTAAGATGAATGAAAATCTGGAAAACGTCGGTTTGACGTTGGGAATCAAGAGGATACACGTTGTTCTTGACGTTGTTATTCCGCAATGCAAGACTACCATTGTAGAAATGGGCTCTTACTTCTTTGTAAACTCAATGATAACAATTTCCGCGGTATCCTTCCTGGCTAATTATTCAACAAAACCGATTTCGTTGATGATAGAGCAGTTTCAGGCGCAGAACAATTATGAGCGTGCGGCTATAATATCGCTCATTATTCTGGTTGCCAACATCATAGTAAAGACGGTTGTTCACTTTGTGAGTACGGCTTCGGAAAAACGCAACCTCAACCGTGCGGCAAAGCGAATAAAAAAGGAGATTTAATATGCTGACGCAAAAACAATTTGATATACTTGTGTACCTGACGGAGCAGGAATCCGCACAGCCACAAAGAACGATAGCAAAAGATCTTGATATGTCTATCGGCTACGTAAATAAATCTATGCAAACGTTTGCAAACGACGGGCTTGTTGCAGACGGATGTATTACGGATAAAGGCTATGAGGCGCTTGAGCCGTACAGAGTAAAAAGGGCTATTTTTATGGCTGCCGGTTTCGGTTCCCGTCTTGTTCCGATAACGCTCAACACTCCCAAGCCTTTGGTGCGTGTTCACGGTGTGAGAATGATTGATACCTTGCTTGATGCGGTAATTGCGGCAGGAATCGACGAAATTTACGTAATCCGCGGATATCTTAGCGAGCAGTTTGATCAGCTTCTCTACAAATATCCGATGATTCGTTTTATCGAAAATCCTCTTTTTAACGAGGCTAATAATATCGCATCCATTGTGTGTGCAGGTTCACTTATCCGCAACGCCTACATCCTTGAGTCCGATCTGATACTTTCAAATCCGAAGTTGATTACAAAGTATCAGTATTCGTCAAATTACCTCGGAATACCGGTTGAGCATACTGATGATTGGTGTGTGCATCTGGAAAAAGGGTACATCAAAGATGTCGGAATCGGCGGAGTCAACTGTCATCAGATAGTCGGCATTTCATATTGGTCCGATTACGACGGTTCACGCCTTGTGGAGCATATAAAAAATGTGTATAACTCTCCCGGCGGAAAAGAGCGCTTGTGGGGTCAGGTTCCGTTGAGGTACTACCACGATGAATATCAGGTATCTGTCAGAGAATGTAAGTTTGAAGACGTTGTGGAAATTGATACCTTCAAAGAACTGAAAATGATTGACAGAAGCTACGCTTTGTAATTGCGGTATGATAAAGAAAATAATGTTTGTCTGCCATGGTAATATATGCCGTTCGCCTATGGCGGAGTTTATACTGAAAGATATGGTTAAGAAATGCGGCAGGGAAGATGAGTTGGTTATAGCCTCCTGTGCTACAAGCACGGAGGAGATATGGAACGGAATCGGAAACCCCGTTTATCCTCCTGCAAGAGATGAGCTTCAGAAGCACGGAATTTCCTGCAAAGGTAAGAGGGCTGTTCAGCTGAAACGTGATGACTATGCGCATTACGATGCTTTCGTTTGTATGGATGATAACAATTGCCGTAACGCTTTGCGTATTTTTGGCGGTGATGCCGATGGCAAGGTTGTAAAGCTACTTAGCTTTACCGGTGAAAACAGAAACGTTGCAGATCCTTGGTACAGTGGTGATTTTTCGACAGCTTATGATGATATTTACCGCGGTTGCAAAGCTCTGTTGGACACGTTATGAGTGTTGATTATTTCATTTGTTGAAAAAAGTTATTTTTCTTTTTGAGAAAACCGTTGAAATTTAATTTCCGTTAAGGTATAATATAAACACCCGATTTAAAGCTTTCAGCGAGGAGGGGTTTGTATGAAAACGAGCAAAAAAGGTGTTGCTGTAAGCACCGGGATTGCCGAGAATCTCAAAAAGGGAATAACGGAAATGCTTATTCTTGCATTCCTGAATCACGATGAGATGACGATTAATGAAGTAGTGAAAAGAATTGATGAGCATTCAGACGGAATGTGTAAAGTTGTTTTCCCTTACGCTACAATTTACAGGTTGCTGGATAACGGTCATATTGCAGAGAGCGAAAAGCGCGTTGCGGATAACCGCCGACGTCAGTTTTATAAGATTACCGACAGCGGCAAGCTCTATTTCGAGCAGATGCGCAACGAATATATGCACTTTATTTCCGGTGTCGATACGATTTTGCATACTGTTGAAACTAAAAAAATTAATGAATAAAAATAACCGCCCGATATGCCTTGAGCGTATCGGGCGGTTGTTTATTTGTTGTTTACTTTTTGAGTGCGATAATACCAGTGCAATTGGGGCCGCAGTGAGATGTGATTGTGCAGCCTGCAGATGCTGTGATAACTTCTTTGAATTTGCCGGAAGCTTTTACGATTTCTTCCATTGCGGCGAGCTGTGCCTCATCAACCTTTGAGAAGGTGAGGAAAGCTATCTCATCGTCAACCTCGCCCATTGAAGCGAGTCTTTCATTGAGGTACTGAAGCTGTACTTTGTCGATTTTGCCGCGGTATTTCTTGCATACGCCGAGTTTGCCGTCGCGCATCTCAAGGCTCGGACGAATGCCGAGGATGTTTGCGCCGAGTGCTGTTACGGCAGAGCAACGTCCGCCCTTTGCAAGAAACTCGAGGTTGTCAAGTACAAAGCTGATGTCTACCTTTTCGCGAAGCACTTCAAGCTCTTTGACAATATCCTGTGCGGACATTCCGCTGTCAGCCATGTGAGAAGCCTTGATAACAAGAAGCGCCATAGCGGTTGAAAGAAGCATACTGTCTACAACGTAAACGTTTTCGAAGTCTTCGGCAGCAATGGCAGCGTTTCTGTGGCTTGAAGATACGCCCGAGCTAAGTGAGATGTGAACGACGCTTGAGCCGTCAGCAGTGAGCTCGGCAAATTTGTCGGCATATTCGCCAACAGGTATTGCAGACGTTGTCGGAAGTGTCTTTGTCTGCTTGTAGTTGTCAAAAATAACGTCAGACGTTATGTTGACGCCGTCGAGCTTATCCTCGCCGTTGAGAACAATGTGAAGCGGGCAGATGGAAATTGAAAGCTTTTCGGCAATTGATGCAGGAATATCTGAAGGACTGTCTGTGGAAATAATAACCTTTTTCATTTGAATATCTTCCTTTTCATTTGTGTTATTTTTGCCGCAGTTTTTACAAAAATGCGAGCGACATTTATTAAGCCGCTCGCATTGGTGGTTGTGGTGTAATTATGCTTTGCCTGCGCAACCGAGAACAGTCTGAATCTTGTGCTCTACCATGCCCTGGATAGCTGCACGTGCGGGAGCAAGATACTGTCTGGGGTCGAAGTGTGTGGGGTTCTCAGCCATATACTGGCGGATAGCTGCTGTCATTGCAAGACGAAGGTCGGAGTCGATGTTGATTTTACAAACAGCCATTGTTGCGGACTGACGGAGCATCTCCTCGGGGATACCGATAGCGTCGTCAAGTGCGCCGCCGAACTTGTTGATTGTCTCAACAAACTCAGGAACAACAGAGCTTGCGCCGTGGAGAACGATGGGGAAGTTGGGAAGGCGCTGGCCAACCTCTTCGAGAATATCAAAGCGGAGCTGGGGCTTCTGACCGGGCTTGAACTTGTATGCGCCGTGGCTTGTGCCGATAGCGATAGCAAGTGAGTCAACGCCTGTTCTCTCTACGAAATCCTGAACCTGCTCGGGCTTTGTGAAGGAAGCATCCTCAGCGCTTACGTTAACATCGTCTTCGATGCCTGCAAGCTGGCCGAGCTCACCTTCAACAACAACGCCGTGAGCGTGTGCGTACTCAACAACCTTCTTTGTGAGTGCAACGTTCTCTTCGTAGGGGAAGTGAGAACCGTCGATCATAACTGATGTGAAGCCGCCGTCGATGCAGCTCTTACAAGTTTCGAAATCGGGGCCGTGGTCGAGGTGAAGAGCAATCGGAAGACCTGAAGTCTCGCTTGCAGCCTCAACAAGCTTTACGAGGTATGCGTGGTTAGCATACTTACGAGCGCCTGCAGAAACCTGAAGGATGAGGGGAGCGTTGAGCTTTTCGCCAGCCTGAACGATACCCTGGATGATTTCCATGTTGTTAACGTTGAAAGCGCCGACAGCGTAGCCGCCCTTATAAGCGTCTTCGAACATCTTTTTTGTTGTTACAAGTGCCATGAGATTCACTCCTGTTTCTTATTATTTTAAGTATTGTGCATACGATGTTATTATACACTAAACATTTTACGGTGTCAATGAAGATGAAAAAGCAGGTCTCCAATTATTTGTTCTTCTTCGTTTGAAAATATGTTGTATTTAGACAAAAAACACAGGCAACACACACGGTAATAAAATTCCGAAAAAGCATAAAAAATAAGTCAAAAATTTTTTGAAATTTTTTTGAAAAAAGTGTTGACATTCGTGATACTGTTTGCTATAATGTCACTTGTTCGAGCGAGAGTGGCGCAATCGGCAGACGCGCACGTTTGAGGGGCGTGTGGTAATCCCGTACGGGTTCAAGTCCCGTCTCTCGCACCAAAAAAAGAAAGACACCCAACAGGGTGTTGTTCTTTTTTTGGTGCAGTTCTATTCGCTTACGCGAGTTCTATTTTCTGCGAAAGTGATATTGCTACGCAGTGATATTCGGCTTACGCCGAGTTAAGTGCGAATAGAATATCACTTCTGTTAATAGCAGAAATATCACATTTTGATTTATCAAAATATATCTCTCCGCCATAGGCGGAATATCACTTGAAAACCATATTCTTTTTATATATAATCTTTTTGAGGTGAGTTCTATGTCAAAAAGTGTTTTACGCGATAAAGCAAAAGAATTTGCTAAAGAAGTTGTTTTTGTTTGTAAAGACATAAAAACAGAGCATAAAGAAACTGTTTTAACAAATCAATTACTCAGATGTGCAACCTCTATAGGTGCCAATCTGCACGAAGCTCAGTATGCACAGGGCAAAAAAGACTTTATATCTAAATTAGAAATTGCTCAAAAAGAATGCTTTGAAACTGAATATTGGCTTGAGCTTCTTTTTGAAACCCACTATATGTCTGAACAGCAATATAATCAATTGCAAAATTCTTGCGGAACAATAAGAAGAATGTTGATTTCCTCAATTACCACAACAAAAGAAAATATAAATAAATAATTCATAGAGTTCACACAACCGTGTGGACTCTGTTTTTTTGTTATGATAAAAAGGGACTTGGACCCGAGAGGGTCTGAGCGTAAAAAACAGAGCGCAACATA
>JAZRRT010000089.1:0-2844 GCA_045650985.1 Acutalibacteraceae bacterium
GATTGTCTGTGCTTTAGCGGCTTTGTCGGTTTTTGCCTGCGCTTTGTTCGGCTCTCAGGTAAGTACGGTTGCAGGCGTTAAAAAGGTTGGCGACGGCATCTATCAGGTAAACTACAACGCCGATTATAAGCTCGAGGATATACTTGCCGCCGACATCGGCAGTGTGGATGAATTTAAAGGCTGGCTTTCGGATAATATTTTTTTCGGATTTCCGATTGATGCGGACTTCAGCAGTTTTGCCTGCAGTGCTTTTGTTGCGCAGACTCCTGACGGAGACCGTATTATGGGCAGAAACTACGATTATGTAAAAACCGATACTTTGCTTGTGTTTACTTCTCCGAAAGACGGCTACGAATCCTATGCCGTGTCTGACCTTCATATCATGGGTGTCGGCGAAAACGGGGTTGCATCGGCAGACAGTGCCTATGCAAAGCTGGCATCCCTCGCAAGCCCTTATACAATCACGGAGGGACTTAACGAAAAAGGTCTCGCAGTGGCAATACTTGAACTCAAAAACGATGAATTTCATCAGGATAACGGCAAACCCGATATGTTGCTTTTTGTTGCTGTGAGGATGCTGCTCGACAGAGCTGCAAATATTGACGAGGCTGTTGCTCTGCTTGAGAATTACGATATTCATACGTTCTTCGGCAGTTCGTTTCATCTGTTTATCGGTGACAGTTCCGGTGAGTCGGTTGTTGCAGAATGGATTGACGGAAAGATGAACGTGCTTGATGCCGACTATGCAACCAACTTTCAACTCACCGAGGGTGACGGCTACGGCAAGGGTGCAGGTCAGGAAAGATATGAAACAATAGAGAAGACAATTGCCAAAACAAAAGGCATAATGACGCAGGAAGAAGCAATGTCACTTCTTTCTCAAGTAAAAATTGACCGAAGTCAGCCGTGGGGTACAGAGTGGTCTGTTGTTATGAATCTGACTGATTTTACGTTGGATGTCTGTATAGATACGGATTATGAGAACGTTTACCGATTTACAAAAGACAGTTTTTGAATGAGAGGTGTTAAACCGTGAAAGCTGATATTATTGTGCTTGCAGGGCAGTCGAATGCCGTAGGTGTAGGTCACGTCAGGTATTTGCCGAAGCATTTCGGTGCTGAGCGGCTCGAAAGATTTGAAAGAGGTTATGATAATATCCTCATCAATTATTTCTCTCACGATAAAAAGAGCGACGGCTTTGTGAAAACAACCTTCGGATGCACGGAGGTTTCAAAAGATACCGTAGGTCCCGAGGTAGGTATTGCAGATGCTCTTACTCTTCGCCACCACGATAAGAACATATTTATCGTCAAGTGTGCTTTCGGCGGAACAGATATTGCGTCGGATTGGGCATCCCCCTCACGCGGCACAGGTTACGACGCTCTGTCTTTTGGTGACGGCGATGCGGAAGATGTGCATTATCGCGCGCACGGTTGGTGCTATAACGAGCTTGTTAAGATTATGGGAGAAAGCATCTCGAAGCTCACAGAACAGGGCTTTGAGCCCGGAATTCGTGCTTTTTGCTGGATGCAGGGTGAGAGTGACGCGCTTGATGAAAGAAAGGTTGAGGTGTATACTGAGCGCTATAAAATGTTGCTCAGCGATTTCAAAAACAGCTTTTCGGATTTTATGAGCGACTGTGTGTATATCGATGCCGGAATTTCAGAACAGTGGAAATATTATAAGGAAATCAACGCGCAAAAGCTTTTGAATGCCGTCGATACGGCTGACAGTTTTTTTATCGATACGATTGCGGAAGGCCTTGTAACAGTTAACGAGCCTGATGGTGAGGTTGATACAGCGCATTACGATTCGGACTGTATAATAAAACTCGGCGAGCTTTTTGCAGAGAAAATAAGTCTTTGACATAACGGAGGAAGGTTATGAGTAATGAACTCAAACGCACTTATGTGCCGTTCAGCGATTGGAAAGAAAAATCAAAGCAGGTTGAGTATATCGAAAAAACTCCTCTTCTTTCGCCCGAAGGCAAGCTTCTCGTAAGGGGATGGTCGAGAAAAAACCTGTTTGAATACAACAGGGATTACGTCAAAAAAATAATAACGACACGTAAAGAGTGGGATTTTTATACCATCTTCGACGATGAAATGCAGATTCTTCTCAGCTTTGCAAATATCGGTATCGGAGGCTATGCTTCGGCAAGACTCGTCAATCTTAAAACGGGCGAAACCGTTTGCGATGCCGTGCAGTATTTTGCGGGCGGCAACAAACACGTTTCTCATTCTATTCCCGATGCGCCGAGCAGATTCAAGGATAAAATCGGCAAGGCTGAATTTGATTTTCATACCAAAGAAACCGAACGAACTCTGAAATATAAAAGTGTCCACAAAGGTAAACCGGTTGAAGTAAATGCCGTGATGGATATACCCGAGGGACTTGAGAGCCTGACTACTGTTTTTCCTTTTCACGCAGACGATACCAAGTACTTTATGACCACCAAGCAGGTGTGTATGCCTTGTGAGGGCAGTTTCAGATTTGGCGATTACGAATATAAATTCACAAAGGAAAAAGCATTCTGCTCTCTTGATTGGGGCAGAGTCAATACTCCGCATAAGCTTGTGTGGTATTGGGGCACGGGCAGTCAGTACGTTTATGATGCCGACGGCAACAAGCACCTTTTCGGCTTTGAAATCACCTGGGCGATAGGCGATGAAAGCTATGCTACGGAAACCTGCCTTTTCTATGACGGCAAGATTCATAAAATCGGTGCCGTTGATGTCGAGAAATTCCCGAAGGGCAGATATCTCGAGCCGTGGAAATTTATTTCTGAGGATGGCAGATTCAATATGACGATGGTTCCGAGTCTGGATAATTACAGCGGCATCG
>JAZRRT010000090.1:0-2660 GCA_045650985.1 Acutalibacteraceae bacterium
GAGTGGGATTCGAACCCACGGTACGTTGCCGTACGACGGTTTTCAAGACCGTTCCGTTATAACCACTTCGGTATCTCTCCGTGTGTGCACGGATTATATTATCATATAAATCCCGGCTTGTCAAGCACTTTTTTATTGTCAGCTCAGAATATATAAAAGCATCATAACTGTCATCATATCCGCGCCGTCTGTCAGCAATATAAGAATCAGGCCGATGATAAGCATACCGTCGTCGTTTTTGGGCTGAGGTTTCGGCTTTTCTTTTATTCTGCGCAGATAAACGCGGGCTATGCGGTCAGCCTGGTTCTGCATTTTTATCAGTTCCCTGTCCAATTTCCGTCACCTCTTATCATCGGCAGAATTTCGAGCAGGCGTATGAGCTGCATTGCTTCGTCTGCTTTTTTGCGGCGCGCCTTGCTCAGCATCGGCTTGAGCGCGGATATGAGCCGTGCCCTGTCGCTGTTGCCTGCGCTTGTCAGCGCAGGCATAATCTGCATTATTTTTGCAAGCATATCAGGGCTGATGCCGCCAAAAATATCGGGCGCAGGCTCCTGCGCCTGCTGTGAGCCGAAAAGCTGTTGCGCCGCATCGCTGAGCGACGCCATATCTTCGTCGCTCAGGTTGTCAAGCAGGCTGTTGATGTCGGACATATTCATTTTGTTTTGCCCATCTTTTTCATTATTTCCTGTGCCTGCGGGCTGTTGAGCAGTCGCTCGAGTGCTGTTTTGTCGCGCAGTACGCTGTCAATTCTTTGCCGTTGTTCGTCGGTCAGCCTGTTTTTTATTATGTCCTGCGCAACGCTGCTGTCCGCCGTGCCGCCTTTTGAGTTCATCAGCAGCCGCATAAGCTGCTCGGGCGAGAAGTTGTTTACGCTCATTGAAATCACCGCCTGAATATGATATACTTGCTTTTAATCTTATGTTTTTTGAGGTGAAAATATGAAACGGGTTCTCGTTGTTTCCGATTCGCACGGAGCGGTTGATAAGCTCGACCTTATTCTGCACTCACAGCCTCAGGCAAAAATTGTTTTTCACCTTGGCGACGGTGAGCGTGACCTTGAGCTTCTGATGCACAAATATCCGGGCAAATATTTTCACCGCGTTGCAGGCAACTGCGATTATCTCAGCGACCTGCCTGTTGACGTTGTTGACGAAATTGAGGGTAAGCGCTTTTATGCCTGCCACGGTCATACGCACCTTGTCAAATACGGCATAGGCTCGCTTGCCGAGACTGCGGCGAAAGAAAAGGTCTCCGTAGCATTATATGGTCATACTCACGTTCAGGACACAACCTACCGTGACGGCATACTTTTTTTCAATCCGGGCAGCGTCCGTCGGGGCGAATTCGGCGCAATTGACGTGGCAGAAAACGGAATTTTGCCCGTTTTACTCAATTTGGACTAACTTTTTTGCTTAAAATACTTGAAAAAAAGCCGTATGTGTATTAAAATAAATTGACTATAAATGTTCAGATTTATTTTCGAACTTATTTATTGGAGGAAATACAAATGGTTTCAGCAGGCGATTTCAGAAACGGCATTACCTTCGAAATGGAAGGCAATGTATACCAGATCATCGAATTCCAGCACGTTAAGCCCGGTAAGGGTGCAGCTTTCGTTCGTACAAAGATCCGCAACGTTATTGCAGGTTCTGTTGTTGAGCGTACCTTCAACCCCACCGAGAAGTTCCCCACCGCTTATATCGAGCGCAAGGAAATGGAATATTCTTACAATGACAGCGGTCTCTACTACTTCATGGATCCCGAGACATACGATATGATTCCGATTGGTGAAGATACTCTTCCCGACAACTTCAAGTTTGTCAAGGAGAACGAGACCTGCCGTATTCTTTCCTACAAGGGCAACGTTTTCGGCGTTGAGCCCCCCACAACAGTTACACTTCAGGTAACTCAGACTGACCCTGGTTTTGCAGGCAACACAGCTACAAACGCTACAAAGCCCGCAACACTTGAGACAGGTGCTGAGGTTAAGGTTCCTCTCTTCATCGAAGAGGGCGAAATGATTGTTGTTGATACACGTACAGGCGAGTATCTCAGCAGAGCATAAAAATAACTATTCTTAAACCATAAAGGGAGGCAATTACCATGGCAATGACATTGACAGAAAAGGCTGCATACATCAAAGGTCTCGCAGAGGGACTCGGCCTTGACGAAAGCAAACCCGAAGTAAAAATCATCAACGCTCTTCTCGACATTATTGATGATCTTTCACTCACAGTATCCGACCTTGAGGACGAGCTTGTTCTTGTCGGCGAGCAGGTTGACGCTGTTGACGAGGATCTCGATGCTCTTGAGTCATATGTCTACGACGATGATGATTGCGACTGCGATTGTGATTGCGATTGCTGCTGCGACGATGGTGACGACGAGTTTTTTGAGGTTGAGTGCCCCGCTTGCGGCGAGGTAATCAACGTTGACGAAGGCATTCTCGAGAGCGGAAGCATCGAGTGCCCCAACTGCGGCGAAAACCTCGAGTTTGACATCGAGTACGAAGACGAAGACTGATTAAAAGTCTGAAGCAAAACAATCTGCCGGCACCCTCATCACCGGGTGCGCGCGTTTTTTTTCCAAAGGTTTTTGAATTTTTTTTGGAAAAAGTATTGCTTTTTTAAAATTTATTGGTTATACTTATTAAGCTGTCA